>JBMNTW010000112.1:0-5894 GCA_050945935.1 Christensenellales bacterium | reverse complement strand
AAAGAGCTGACGAAAAAAATCGGAGACATCGGCTACGGCGTTTGCCCTTCGGAAAGAAGGAAGGGGTACGCCACCAACATGCTGCGCCACGCCCTGGGCGTTTGCAGGGATATGGGGAAGCGCGAATTGGTCGTCGGCTGCTATAAGGACAATTTTGCGTCCACGAAAACCATTTTAAAATGCGGCGGGGTTTTTCTGAACGAAACGGCGCACGAAAACGGGAAGGCAAGCCGGTACTATGTTTTCAGCTTGCAGCGTTTGCCTTAAAGCAAGCTGCCCCGGAAGATACATTCTTCCGGGGCTTTTATTGCACAGCGAAAGGGGATAACCCGCGTCACGACACCCGCTGCACGCACAGCATGGCGCGCTGACCGAAGGGCGGGAACAGGAACAGGGTGTCCTCCTCCGTAGCGGATAACAGCAGGGTGAGAACGTCCCCCGCATTCAATGTAAGAAAGGTTGTAAACATGAAGGTAACCGTGTCTCCCGAGGGGCACCGCAGGGACTGATGGCGGTCAAAGTCCGTGATGCCATTGACGGCTAGGTCAAGTGAGACGGTATTGCCTTCCTCGTTCACCGTTCCGATTACGATTGCATCCACCCGGTATGAACCCGTATACAGAATGGTGATGGCGTTGGTTTCGTTTAAGTCCAGGCTCTGCACGATCGGGGACGGTATGGTGAGGAACAGTTCCTGGGGTGTGGGAGACAGAACAACAGCCCCCAAAGGCGTAGACAGCGCGCCATAGGCTTTGGAAAAACTCGAGGTGACCGTCAGCGTCGCCTTCACCGGCACGGTGGAGGAGAGGAACACGCTGTTTGAGCTATCGTTTTGCAGGGTGACGATGATCGGGTCGGAAAACACGTCGATGACGGCGATGCCGACCAGCTGACCGCTTTTGCTGGAAGTGTTGCCCGGAATCACATCGCCGTCCGACGAGTGGAGCGCGAACGCCGAACCGTCGATGGAAGCCGTTCCCTGCTGCGCGATCCACCATTGGATCAGATACCTTCCCTCTTCCTGCAAGGTGATGACGCCGGTCAGGGAGTCGTAGCCGATGGTGCCGCTGGAATTGACGACCGTTTCAAAAATCACTTCCGTACCGGGGGGAATCTCCCCGCCGATGGCCCGTTCTATCTGTAATGCAATGTCGCCCATAATATCTCTCCCTGTTTCGAAGTTGGACCGAAGGCTCACGCGAAGCTTTTCAAAAAAGCGGTCCCCTGTGATACCATATGCACCGGAATATAAAGGGGTGAGCACCTGTCATAAAAGGTGCTTGAAAGGAGTTATGCAAAACGGTATTTGTTAACGCCTTTTCTCTCTGTCACATATTGCGTGTCGATTGCAGTAAACGGTCGCATATGGTATATATGATGTTAGAATGTCATTCCGTTTTGTGACCGAGTAAGAACATTTCAACACAGGAAAGATTCAACCTGTGATCCAGCGTTTGGTTTCAAGTTGAGACTGAGGATTGGAAGGACAGGAGGACGCGCGATGAAGATAAGCCCCATCGATATCAGCCGCAGCCCGTTGAGCGATAAAAAGCTTCTTCCCCATCAGGAGGAAGCGCTTGATGCGTTGAAAAGTTATTTTGTGCTTGGGCAGAAAACGCCGCAAAACGGCCTTCTGGTCATGCCCACCGGCAGCGGGAAGACCTTGACCGCCGTAACCTGGCTGCTGGACTGCGCTGTGGCAAGCGGTTACAAGATTCTGTGGCTGACCCATCGTCAGGAACTGGTGGGGCAGGCATACAGAGTGTTCGCCGATATCAGCCCCGTGCTGGCGAAACACGGCATTAAAAAGCTTCGCATTCTGCCGATTTCCGACGAGCACTGCAAAATGTCGGATGCCGGCCGGAACGATGTGGACATCTGCTCCATCGACACGGCAGCGGGCAAAAACGGCATGCGCTACCTTGCGCGCATGCTGGGCAGGGCGGGGAAGGACAGGCTCGTGGTGGTCATCGAGGAAGCGCACCACGCCGTTGCACCGTCCTACACCAGGGTGCTGCAGCAGATCAATCAACTCAGCCCCAACCGCATTTTGCTGGGGCTCACCGCCACGCCCAAGCGGATGCAGATGGCGGAATACAAAAAGCTGCGCAACCTGTTCGACGTGACCGCGAACATCCAGGCAAACCGGGGCAACGAGAACGGATACATCTACGAGACCGGATACAACCGGCTGATGCTGGAAGGGTATCTGGCACGGCCTGTTTACAAGCGCGTCGACACCGATATCGCGGGCGACGAGGAGTTCGAAATCACGGAAGAGGACGTCCGCTACTTCAACCGGTTCGGCGAGCTGCCCGAAGCGATCAAGGACCAGCTTGCCAAGTCCGCCCGTCGAAATGAAATCATCGTCAACGAGTACGTCAACCACAGCAATAAATACGGCAAAACCCTGGTGTTTGCCGTCAACCAGCTCCATTGCAAGACGCTGTACAAAGCCTTCACCAGAGCCGGCGTCAGCTGCAGCTACTGCATCGACGGTGAGCCCGGCGCCGCCAGTGTGATACGCGACTTCAAGGCGGGCGTGTTTGACGTGCTCATCAACGTCCTAACCGAAGGGAGCGGCATCCACGACGTGCAGTCCGTCTTCGTGACCGGCCAGACCAACAGCGACTCCCTGCTTCTGCAGATGCTGGGCAGAGGTCTGCGCGGCGTGGGCGCGGGCGGTACCGAGTACGCGTACATCGTCGATTTTCACGATAAGTGGGACAAGTTCAGCTTCTGGATCGACATTCCGTCTCTGGACATCGACCCCCAGGTGGAACTGCCGCGCACGGCGGACGGCGAACCCCCCAAACCGGAACAGCGTCTGTCGTTCCAGTCGGAAGTATTCGACAACTGGGAGGTTTACGCGTCCATTCACAGCGCCATGCACGCCATGATGCAGGGTGAAATGCCCAGGAACGTATTCCCCCACGGCTGGTACTGCGTGCTGGATGCCGACGGGAAGGACAGAAAGGTGCTGGTGTATGACGACCAGCTGCCCGGTTACGAGGTCATTGCCCAGAACAAGGCAGTCATTCAGGGGAGCAGCCTGAACGCCGAAGCCTGCCGGGTCCGGTTTTTTGACATTGCGGAAGACGGCCTGCCCGCCGCAGACGAGTTGCAGCTCGTGCTGAACGCGCTGCTGGAAAACGGCGAAATGCCCGAGTATTACGCCTTTGAAACGAGGAACAAGGTGGACGCCCGCGCCATCGCTTCAGGATTCCGCAAGATGGGGCGCCTGATAGCCAACCTGGACTACCGGCTAGAAAAATCCTTCGAGCGCACGCCGCTGCTCAGAGAGATTTACGAGGACCTTTCCCTGTTCAAGCAGTGCGTGCAAAACGAGCTGAGCAAGTCGGAAACCAGCGGCGAAGGGGCGACGCTATCCATCGACGAGAACAGCGATTACAAGGTCGTATCCGGTCATTATGACGTCGTCGCCCTGCTCAACGAGGCGGTTGCGCGAAGCAGAGTGCTGGATCCGGGCACGCGCCCCGCGATCCGCTGGACGAACAGGCCGATGAAGCGTTACTTCGGCAAGTACAGAAGGTTCAGGGACGGGCGCTGCGACATACTCATCAACTGCCTGCTGTCGTCGCCGCAGGTTCCGAAGGAAGTCGTGCAGTACGTGATCTTCCGCCAGCTGCTTCTGGCCAACGGCATTACCGAAAACAGCGAAAGGTCCTACCCCGAATCCGACAAACACGACGCCTTCTTAAATAGCCTGGGCGCACGCTTCAAAATGGAGGACGAGGACTGGGGCGCTTCCGGCGGTCAGGGCAGGAGCAAAGCTCAGTAGCGCAAGCAAAAACGAAAAAAGCAGCCAACCGGCTGCTTTTTGCGCGTTTATAGGTTCAAAACTGCTCCCCGACGCATTGCTTGCAGTGATAGTGCCCGTCCGGCTCGATGACGAAATCGGTAAGCTCAAACGCTGTGACGATCTTCGCCAGCACATCCTGCCGGTTGATGCAGGGGTCGATGTACACGATGGCGCGCTGATGCGTCGTGTCCCAGATCACGCGTCCGCGCGGGTAATCGATGTAGTCCCCCGTTCGAAAATGCGCGTCGTAAAGCGATTCGTGGCCGTAAGAGTTGTCCAGCTTGTCTGCCTGACGACGCGCTTCGTCCGGTGAACAGGTGTGATAAATCAGCTGGTTTCGAATGTAGAAAAAGGGTCCGAGTTTCGGCTTCCTATCCATGACGTCATCTAAATGAGAAAAAACTGCCAGATAGTTTTCTTTAGTTTTCCCAACTATACCGTCTTTGCTTAACTTCGTATACCATGTGCGAACGGTGGGATGCAGATCTTCTTGATTATATTTGGGATATTTTTTTATAATATAACGGTTGAAAACCCAGGGCATCATCTGAAAGATCGGTACGATTTTTACTCCGTCTGCTGCTTTATGAAAGAACATTAAGTCGGTTTCGAAGATTTTTCGGGGTATTATCACATAGTCGGGTTTCAGGATTTCAATGTCCACGCGGATAAAATCGTGGGATTCACGAAGCCTGTCTTTGTCTTCGGCAATGTCAATATTCGATTTGGACGGCTTTTCACCAGGCTCTAACGAGTCTATTGTCAGCCCAGTTCGATGGTAATACTGATGCTCCGTTTCCAGGGAGTATTTGCTATAATTGGCAAAAGCGATGGTATCATAAAACTCCCGGGGTGTAACTGAACCAATTACTCCGAGTTTTGATGCGATGTGCAGTACCGACGTGGAAAGAGCGCCGTTTTCAATCGGCCCGAGATGAACATAAGGAAAGAAATCATCATTCTGCCGGAGATTTCTATCTGCTTGGGGCGAGATATCCTGCCTGGGAGAGTCCTGTCTATTGCACCATTCATCGAAGCAATAGCGATGGCGATTCGTGGCTATGGAGTCATCATCCAAGTCAATGGGCCAGGACACGCCGTCGCGCAGATAGTAGCCCTCTAGATTTTCCGCGCTGGCATACACCAGAATTTTCGTCTTCTGGCTGGCATAGTCCCTGCCGACGAAGGGGATGGTGCATTTCACCAGTTCATCAGGTTTTTTGACTTTATGCACAGCCCAGTCGGGCGTAGTGCCTTTTTCCTGCATGATATCCGAGTAGCGCTGTAAAAGGGTTTCAATCAGTTCCGCATAGTTGCTCATGCTTTTCCGCCTGTAAGTTCTTGCTGCTTTTCATTCCACTGTATTATCATTATAGTACATTTTGGGATATTCTGACATTTCATGTCGTTTCTGATGAAATACTTCGAGCTGCTTTTGATGTATCCTGCTTGCCTGAAGCAATCAATAATATAATAATTCAGAGACGGTATGTAAGGATGAAGAAAAGGCAAGGGTGTTCGATTCTTCTCGTTATGGCCGGCAGCGCGCTGCTGCTGGCGGCATCAGCAATGATTTTTGTGCCGCAACAGCAAAAAGAGATGAATTGGCGAAGGCGGAACGCTGGATTTTGGAAAATTGGATATTCGGGATGGCGCGTTCGCCCCGGCAGAACTTGCAGATGCAGCGCTGGCGGAATGCATGATGCAGGAAAAGCGTATCAGCAGGACTTTCCTTTGACGAATGGTTGTGGGACTACCTGAAGCGGGAAACGGACACTTTGAACCAGCTGACCGCATGGACGCGGGAACATTACCGGTCGGGAATCGATGTGGATGATGAGAATCTTATGTGGAGTTCCTCAAGGGCTAGTATGATTGCTGGGTCAATCGGTGAGGGCTTCAGGCCGACCGAGAGAAGAGCATTACGGTAATAAAAATCGGTGTGGTACAACATTAACCCGCACAGCTTCGGCTGGCGGGTTAATTTTGGGAAAATCATACGGATTCCTTGACTAGAGGCCTGTCATTGTATTAAGATGGTGTCGACAGGTGAGTAAAAATCACCTGTCGA
>JBMNTW010000111.1:0-6016 GCA_050945935.1 Christensenellales bacterium | reverse complement strand
ACTCGGCGTTAAGGAACTGACGCTGAACATCAACTCCATCGGCTGTGAAAAGTGCCGTCCGGAGTACACCAAACGCCTCAAAGAGTACTTCGCGCCCCATCTTGCGGACATGTGCGACGACTGCAAGAGAAGGTTCGACCAGAACCCCCTTAGATTGCTGGACTGCAAGAACGAAACCTGCGTGGCAATCGCCAAGGACGCGCCTTCGATGCTCGATTCGCTGTGCGACGACTGCGCCCAGCACTTTACGGACCTCAGGCGCTACCTATCCGCTTGGGGCATCGAGTACACGATTAACCCCAAGATCGTCCGGGGCTTGGACTATTACACCAAGACGGTGTTCGAAATCATCTCCACCCACGCCGGCAGCCAGGGAACGGTCTGCGGCGGCGGCAGGTATGACAGACTGGTGGAGGAAATCGGCGGCCCCGCCATGGCGGGCGTGGGTTTCGGCATGGGCATGGAGCGATTGCTTCTGGTCATGGAAAACCAGGGCATTGAAATCCCCCGCCCGGCGCTGTGCGACGCGTTCTTCTGCACCTACGGCGAAGCGGCAAAGACCCAGGCTGTGGCGCTTTGCGCCGCGCTTCGAAACAGCGGCATCAAAGCGGAAGTGGACCACGCCCGCCGCAGCATGAAGGCGCAGTTCAAGTACGCCGATAAAATAGGCGCCGCCTACACCGTCGTCATCGGGGACGATGAGCTGGCGAAAGGCATCGTCAAGCTCAAAAATATGAAAACCGGCGAGGAACGGGAAGTCGAAGCGGCGAACCTCGCAAACGCCATCCAACTTGACTGATTCACCCAAATTTCAATATTGCAAGGAGAAAACCAAAATGCCCGCAACATTCAAGCGCACCCATTACTGCGCCCAGCCGACGGAAGCACAAATCGGCGAAAAAGTGACCCTGATGGGCTGGGTGAACAAGCGCCGCGACCTCGGCGCGCTGATCTTTGTGGACCTTCGTGACAGGACCGGCATCATGCAGGCCGTGTTCGACGCGGGAAAACTCCCCGAAGAGGCGTTCCACCGCGCGGAGTCCATCCGCAGCGAGTACGTGCTGGCAATCACCGGCACCCTCGTCCGCAGGGACGACGAGACCATCAACCCGGACCTTCCCACCGGCACCATCGAAGTGCGCGTGGAGGAGTTCAAAATCATCAGCAAGGCGGAAACCCCGCCCTTTGAGATTGACGATGATGTCAAGGTCGGCGAAAACATCCGCTACAAGTACCGTTATCTCGACCTGCGCCGCCCCGTGATGCAGCAGCGCCTGATGCTCAGGCACAGGATCGTCAAACTCGCCAGGGACTATTACGACGAGCAGGGATTCATCGAAATCGAAACCCCCACGCTGGGCAAGTCCACGCCTGAAGGCGCCCGTGACTATCTTATCCCCAGCCGCGTCCACAAGGGCAAGTTCTTCGCGCTGCCCCAGTCCCCCCAGCTGTATAAGCAGATTTTGATGGTGGCGGGCTTCGACCGTTACTTCCAGGTCGCCCGCTGCTGGCGCGACGAGGACCTGCGCGCCGACCGTCAGCCGGAGTTCACCCAGCTCGACCTTGAGATGAGCTTTGTGGACGAGGAAGACGTCATGGCCATCAACGAGGGCTTCCTCGCCAGGCTGTTCAAGGACGTTCTTGGCAAGGAAATCACCCTGCCTCTGCCCAGGCTCACCTGGCAGGAGGCGATGGACCGCTTCGGCTCCGACAAGCCGGACACCCGCTTCGGTCTGGAACTGGTGGACATTTCGGACATCGCAAAAACCATCGACTTCAACGTGTTCAAGAGCGCTGTGGAGTCAGGCGGCAGCGTGCGCGTCATCAACTGCAAGGATTCGGTGGATAAACTCCCCAGAAGGGAGATCGACTCCTACGGCGAATTTGTGAAGCAGTACCGCGCCAAGGGCCTTGCGTGGATCAGCTACACCAAGGAGGGCGAAATCAAGTCCGCCATCACCAAGTTCATGACCGACGAGCAGGTGAAGGCGATCTTCGAACGCTGCAATGCCGAGCCGAACGACACGCTGTTCTTCGTGGCGGACGGCAAGGACGACGTGGTCTACGCCGCTTTGGGTGCTCTTCGCCTCAAGCTCGGCGAGCGCTTCAACCTGATCGACCACAGCAGATATGACCTTTTGTGGGTGACGGACTTCCCGCAGTTTGAGTACAGCGAGGAAGACAACCGCTTCGTCGCCAAGCACCACCCCTTCACCATGCCCAAGGAAGAGGACCTGCACCTGCTGGAGACCGACCCGGGCAAAGTGCGCGCCAAGGCGTACGACATCGTGCTCAACGGCAACGAGATTGGCGGCGGTTCCATCCGTATCCACGATCCGGAAATCCAGAAGCGCATGTTCACCGCGCTGGGCTTCACGCCCGAGCGCGCCCAGGAGAGCTTCTCCTTCCTGCTCAACGCCTTCAAGTACGGCACGCCGCCCCACGGCGGACTGGCGTTCGGTCTGGACCGTCTGGTGATGCTATTGTCGGATGCGCAGTCCATCCGCGACGTCATCGCCTTCCCGAAGATCCAGAACGCCACCTGCCCGATGACGGACGCCCCCGGCTTTGTGGAAGAAAAGCAGCTTAAGGAGCTGTATCTGGAAATCCAAGAATAAATGCAAGTACGCGTGCGCGGTTTTTCGCAAACGCGCCGAGGAGAACAAGATGTTTGAAAAGGGTGTTGTGGTCGAGGTTTTTGACGGCAAGGCAAAAGTGGAGTTTGCCCGCACCGCCGCCTGCAAGAACTGCCGGGCCTGCATCAAAGCCGGTCCCGAAAAGATGATGGTGGTGGTGGAAAACACGCAAAACGCCGAAGTGGGAGACGTTGTGGCCGTCGCCATGAACAGTTCCTCCTTCATGGAGGCGACGCTGATTATGTACGGCGCGCCTCTTATCGGCCTGCTGGCGGGCGTGGGCATCCCCATGGTGTTCGGCGCGCCCGATCTGGTGAGCGCCATCGCCGGCATCGTCTGCGCCGTGGGAACCTATGGCATCATCCGGTCGCTTGAACCGCGGTTCAAGAACTCCAAAAAGTTCGGCCACAGGATGGACCACATCGTCAGTAAGCAGTCGTAACGAACCTGTAAAGGACCGGCACTTCATTGCGCCGGTCCTCCTTTTTAAGAGGTAAGCATGCATCCGGAAAAATGGCGGGAAACCGCAGATCCCTTTTCTTTGCCGCTTCAGGCGTTTCGCATAGAAAAAGTCCTCGGCTACCCCCACGCCGGAAACGACGTGTTCCATGTGGAAGGCGTTTTCGAAGGTCAAATCTGCCGTGCCTACGTCAAGGTGGAGCGCCAGCGCGGCGCGGACCTGAAAAACGAGGCGGAAACCATCGCGCTTATGCCCTTTTCCTTTGTGCCGCGGGTCCTCGAGTATGGAGAAGGCGAACCGTCGTTTCTCGTTACCGCGGAGCTGCCCGGCAAAAGGCTTTCGCAAATCGTGGGGGACAACGCAGGCAAGGAGTCCCTTTCTTATATGGAAGCGTACGGAAGAACCCTGGCATTGCTTCACGGGCTTGATCTCAAACGCCCTAAAGTCAAGCCCCGCAGGTTCTTCGAAATGCCGGATTTCGATTTCTTCGTTAAGCACGATCTGGAAAAGGCGGAGGAGTTCCTTCGCACAAATCCGCCGCTGGAGGCTTCGGAATGCTTCGTCCACGGCGATTTTCATTACGCTAACGTCCTTTGGGAGGACGGAAAGCTCTCCGGTGTGCTGGATTACGAGCTTTCGGGAACGGGAGTGCGGGAGTTCGACCTCGCCTGGGCTTTGGTGCTAAGGCCTGGGCAGAAGTTCCTGAAAGCGCAGACGGAGCGGGAGTGTTTTCTGTCAGGGTACGCAAACTCGCAATCCTTCTCTCTGCAGGCTTTCATCTACTATTACATTCTCATCTCCTGCCACTTCTATCCTTTGGGGGACGAAGCTTATCAGACCGACCTGAAGCAAAGTATCGATTCCGTCCTCAACCGGTCGTCCTTCTGACTGCCGGTTTTTTCATTCCGCATGGCGCATTGAATTCCGAGGAATTTGGTATCAATACTTGACAGCAAGTATCGGGAGTGGTATTTTAGGTTTGAAAACAGAGTAGATTGCTAGGAAATGGAGGGGCTATGAAGCTATCAACCCGCAGCAGATATGGACTCAGAGCGATGTATGACCTTGCCGTCAACCAGAACGGGCCGGTATCGCTCAAGACCATCGCGCAAAGGCAGGAAATTTCCGAAGCATACCTCGAACAGCTTTTCGCCTCGCTGAGAAGAGCGGGGCTGGTCGTCAGCAGCCGGGGCGCACAAGGGGGATACGAGCTTTCCCGTCCCAGTTCGGAAATTTCCATCGGCGAAATTTTAAACGCCCTGGAAGGCTCCACATCCATCACGGACTGCGTGGGCGGCGAAGGGTGCAAAAACGCCAGCTTCTGCCCGTCGCATCCGGTGTTCGCCAGGATTCAGGAGGCGATTGACGGTGTGCTCGGCAGCATGACGTTAGAAAACATGATTGAACAGAATTCCGATACAGAAATTCAGCCGGAGGAACACTAAAGATGACCAAACGCCGTATCTATATGGACCATGCAGCCACGACCTATGTCAAGCCGGCGGTTCTGGAAGCGATGCTGCCCTTCTTCACCGAGACTTTCGGCAACCCCAGCTCCATCCACACCCGCGGTCAGATTGCCCGTTCCGCGGTGGACCGGGCGAGGGAGCAGGTCGCAAAAGCCATCAACGCCCAGCCCGCTGAGATCTTCTTCACCGGAGGCGGCTCCGAGGCGGACAACATGGCGCTGAAGGGCGTTGTGGAAAACTACGCCAAGAAGGGCAACCACATCATCACCACCAAGATTGAGCACCACGCGATCTTGCACACCTGCGAGTGGCTGGAGAAGAACAGGGGCATCTCTGTGACGTATCTGGACGTGGACGAGTTCGGCAGGGTGACGCCGGAGCAGGTGGAAGCCGCCATCCGCCCCGAAACCATTCTGGTGACCATCATGTTCGCCAACAACGAGATCGGCACCATCGAACCCATTGCCGAAATCGGCGCGGTCTGCAAGAAACACGGCGTGTTGTTCCATACGGACGCGGTTCAGGCGGTGGGCGCCGTTCCGATTGACGTCAAGGCGATGAATATCGACCTTTTGTCCATGTCCGCCCACAAGTTCTACGGTCCCAAGGGCATCGGCGCGCTGTATGTGAAAAAGGGCGTGCGCATTCCCTCCTTCATCCACGGCGGCGCCCAGGAGCGCGGCAGGCGTGCCGGCACGGAGAACCTTCCCGGCATCATCGGCATGGGCAAGGCCATCGAGATGGCCACCGAAACGCTGGAGGAGAGCAACAAGCGCATCGCCGCCATGCGGGACAGGCTGATGAAAGGCCTGCTCGAGCGCGTACCGGACAGCCGTGTGAACGGCGATCTGGAACACCGCCTGCCCAACAATCTGAACATGTGCTTCAAGTACATCGAGGGCGAGGCGCTGCTGCTCAGGCTGGACCTTGCGGGCATCGAGGGCTCCAGCGGCTCCGCCTGCACCAGCGGCTCTCTTGACCCGTCCCACGTGCTTCTTGCCATCGGTCTGCCCCACGAAATCGCCCACGGCTCGCTGCGCCTGACGCTGGGCGACGGCACGACGGATGAAGACATTGACTACGTTTTGGACACCTTGCCGGGCATCGTGCGCACGCTGCGCGAAATGTCCCCGATTTTTGAAAAATAAACAGTTTTTCGGAGGCTAACAAATGCTTTACAGCGAAAGAGTAATGGACCATTTTGAACACCCGCGCAACGTGGGCGAAATCGAAGATGCAGACGGCATCGGCCAGGTGGGCAACGCCAAGTGCGGCGACATCATGCGCATGTATATCAAGGTGGACGAGAACGAGGTCATTACCGACGTCAAGTTCAAGACCTTCGGCTGCGGTGCTGCCATCGCCACCAGCTCCATGGCCACCGAGCTGATCAAGGGCAAGTCCATAGAAGAAGCCCTGCAGCTCACCAACCACGCCGTGGTGGAAGCGCT
>JBMNTW010000110.1:0-6057 GCA_050945935.1 Christensenellales bacterium | reverse complement strand
AAGCCGTTCCCTTCCGTCATTTCCGTTCCGTTGACGGCGGCGGTGACGGGTGCGTCGTCCAGGTCAGTGGTGTCCAGCTGGTAGACTTTCTCTCCTTCTGTGCCGGCGAAGGAGTTTTTGCGCCACGGGGTGAGGAGGTTGACGTCCTCAAACGCCGTTCCGTCGCCGGAGGGAGACATGGCGATGGTCGTAGTCGGGATAAAGGCAATGTCTGACACGGGCAGAAGGGATAGGCCGTTCTCTCCTTCCACCAGCACAGAGTACCGGCTGCCGTCCAGCAGAAAGAGCCTTCCGGCGTGGACGAAGCCGGTGCTTTTTTCGTCCGCCAGACCGTCAAAAACGAGTTCTGGTTCTTCCCCTTCGGCATAGCGGTACAGGGCGCTGCCGGCATGGACGAGGAAATACCCCGTGCCGCTTTTCAGCACCGCGTAATAAAGCCCGTTGACGCGCGCCGGAAACGCGGCGATGGTGCGCCATCCCGGCCGCTTTTCGGGGAAGCCCGCCATGTCGGAAATCAGGTTCAGCGCAGCGGGGGAGCGGCGGGGGTCCACCTGGGTGGGGTCGGTGGAAAAGTCCACGCCCCGGAACTCCGAAAAGCTCTTGGCGTATCTCGTAGGGTTTCTAACGGTTCGGGGTGAAACGAGAGCTGGCATGTCATTCCCCTCCGTAAGCGTCTGAAATAAGCACAAACCGCGCCTTTGCGGCGTCCCTTAGGGCGCCTATGTACTTCGCCCGGTAGTTTTCCGCCTGAATATTGTCCGCAATGTCCTGAAAGAACCAGCTGGCAAGGCCATAGGGCAGGGCGACGCGGGTGATGGCGTCGTCGTAGCCCACCTCGTCCGTCTCGGCAGATAACACCGGCGCAGCGGAAAGAGGGGGAAGCCCCTTCTGCATGCGGATGGAGTTTTCAAAGGGCAGAGCCTCCGCCAGAAGCAGGTTCAAAAAGCCGAGATAGAAGCCCTGCCCTTCGGCGTCCTGCCCCGGCTTTTCGTAAAGAAAGGAGCAGGCGAGGGCGTAAATGTTTCTTGCTGTCATGGGTCCTCCTTGTGAAGAAATCCGCCCCGCCGGATGCGACGGGGCGGCGGAAAAGGGGGGTTAAGCCGAAACGTACTCGTCCACAGGGCTGTTGAACATGCCATCCTTTTTCGCCACGGACTTGACAATCACGCCGGCGGGGCAGTCAAAGGCTGCGGTGTAGGTCGCCGCCGTGGTGGAGTAGCGGGGGTCCGAACCGTCGGTGGTGAACAGGATCGTCGCCCCTTCGGTTTCGGTGGTCAGCCCGACTTTGCCGGCGTTTTTGACCGCCACGGGCTTTTTGCAGACGAAGCCAGCGTCCACCACGGCGTACACGCCGCAGCACTTCGCGCCCAGCACGAAGGCGTCGTAGTTGTATCTGCCTTCCAAGAGGTGACCGGAAATGCCAGGCGGGTCCTGATGGATCTTGCCGTCCCTGAGCTTTTGGGCGAGGATGACGGAATCCTTGTGGGCGACGAGGAAGTGCGCGCCTTCGGGGAAGTAGCGAGCGGGCATGCCCACGATCTTCAGCGTGCCGATGTTGCCCACATAGCCCTTGACGACGGCGTCCTTGACGATGCTGTCACAGCCGGAAAACTCGTCAGACAGTCGAATGTCCTTGATGAGCGAGTTGGGAACATAGCACCAGCGGTCCTCGTCCGGCACGAAGGAATCGTTCAGAAACACCTCCGCGTCCAGAAGCATGCCGATGATGCTGGACTTGTCCGGCGCTTCGGAGATGCCCACCACCCTGCCGGCGTCTGCGAACCAGCGGCAAAGGGCGTACCTGTCCACCGTGGGAACCACCTGCTCGGCAATCTGCTGCTGCATCACCTCGCCGGCGCGCTTCATCATCTGCTGTTCGGAGTTGTCGCCCTTGTCGATGATGATGGAAAACGCCTTGTCCTGGGTCATGGTCATTTCCTGCAGGGTGTCCTGCAGGTCCTGGGGGCTTCCGTAGCGGCTGGTTCCGCTTCGGGTGTAGTCCGTCAGCGGCTGGGTGACGATGGAGGGCACGATGAGGGATTTCAGACCGGAAAAGGACCAGGTCTTGTTGGTGTGCCCTTCGATGAAGGAATGATGGGTGTAGAGTTTGGCAAGGGTGTCTGCGTATTTTTTATGAAGGTGAATCGCCATTTCGTTTCTCCTCAGTTGCGTGGTCTTTGGGGCTATGCGCCCAGAATGCCGAGCAGGAAGGGGTCTTTGGCGCCGCCATCGCCAAAGCTTTTCGCGGAGCCTGTGGTGCGGGAGCGGTTCTTGTGGTTGTTTTCCGCCGTTTCAAGCAGCGCCGAAAGCCTTTGGATTTCCGATTGCGCCTTTTCAAGCTCATAGCCGAGCATGGCTTCAAGGGGCGTCAGGCCGCCGTCGATTTTTTCCAGCACTTCCTCGGGAAGATCCTCGGGGCCTTTCAGTTCCGGATACCTTGCTGCCAGAGACTGCCAGGGCAGGGATTTTTCCGCTGCTTCCTGTGAAGCTCTGGCTTCCTCAAACTCCTTCAGCCGTCGCTCCGCGCCTAGGCGCGCGGCGTGAAGGAGGAGGTGTTCCGGCAGTTCCGGATTTGTCTCCTTCAGGCGGGCGAGTTCCAGCTCCGTCTGCACCTTCAGTTTGTTTTTCGAAAGGGTTTCCACAAACTCCGCGCGGCTCATGCCCATCATCGCGGCATAAAAGCCGATCAGCTCCTGTTCCGGGGCGTTTTTGAGCTTGTTGACGGCATATTCCGCGTTCATGCCCTTTTGCGCCCAGCGGACGGCTTCCGAAAGGGGGAGTTCCATCTCCTTCCCCAGAAAGACCAGCTTCACGGTGCCGTTTTGCCCTTCCTGCTCACCCGGCGAAAGGGATGCTTCGGGAGATTCCGCTTCGTGGGTGTCCGAACCGGTTTCCCAAACGCCTTCTTCCGCCTTGCTGCTATTGACATCCATGAACAGATTGGTGTCCTCCGTCATGTTGCGTCTCCTTTCATCATCTGCTGCTCCCGCTGCCCGCGCAGGGCTTTGAGCAGCATGTGCTTGTCCTTGATGTAATGGCCAGGGATGCTGTTGAGGTACGTCTCGGCGTCCGTCAGAATGCCTTTGGCAAAGAGATTGTCCAGCGTCTGCACCTGCATCAGCTCGGACCAGTAGGACGCCTCGCCCACGTCGATGCGCACTTTGAGCGCGAGGCTGTCCAGCGTGGAGAAGTCGAACTCCTCTGTGACGGTGCTGCCGTCCTCACCGGTGTAAGACACCTTTCGTTTGCCGTAGCAGGCGCGCATCATGTCCGCGATGATGAGCACGTAATCCTCAATGAACTGGTAAAAGTTCAGCCTTTGCAGTTCCAGCGGCGCGGCGCTCGCCTTCTGCACGGCGATGATGGCGCTGGTGTTCACGGGGTTGACGTTGCCGAGGGCCGCGTCGGACGCGCCCATGAAGTCCCGGGTCATGCCCACGGTGCGGTGGATGATGTCCATTACCTGGGCGGACATGTCGCTCCCCCGGATGCCGCTGACGATTGCGTTTTCCGGGCTGCCGGCGACGGCGATGGCCTCGCCCACGCGGTTGCTCCAGCGCTCGATTTTCGTGGCGTCGTAAATGATCTTCGGGAAGGCGTTCATCTCCACGCTGCGAATCGCCATGGCGAACAGCTTGTTGACGGCGATCTGGTTGGGAATCAGCCCCTTGATGGCGCTCACACCGTGGCAGGAGCTGCGGGACGCTTCCCAGCACATCCAGGCGACGGGATAGAGCTTCAGCCCCGTGTCCCAGGCTTTGCGAATGATTAGATCCTTGACGGACTTTTGCGCCCAGACCGTGCCGTTTTGCTTCCACAGGCGTAAAAGCACCGTCACCAAACCGTCTCCGCCGAAGGGTTCGTCCAGTTCGGACTCCATTTGGGGTGCAATGCGCTTTGCGTCCGAAGGCGAAACGCCGCAGATTTCTGCTTCGGCACGGACTTCCTCTGCCGGCCTTCGCATGGAAAGGATGATGTACGGCTGAGACTGAACGTTCCTGGTGTACGGGTTGCCGAAATGCACGCAGGTGTTTTCCACGGTTTCGATTGCGATGTCGCCCCGGTTGGCCTGACCGGTTTCCTTCTCCGGGTCGAACCACAGGTAAAAGCAGCCGTCCCCGTCCACTGCGGCGTTGCGCAGCGCCTCCCGGTGCTTGGCGCGGGCTTTGGTGGATTCGAGAATCCTGTCCAGCTCATGGGAGAGCAGGGCGCAGGTTTTATCCAGCGAAGGGTCGGGCACGTAAGGCGAGAAGCGGATGGCCACGTCGTCGCTGACGATCATGGCGTTGAAGTACGCCACCACGCGCTTGAGCATGTTCAGCGTGGGCTTGGGCAGGTCCGGCGCGTTCACGCCCTTCCATTGGTCGCCGGCGTAAAAGTCCTCGCACTGGCGCACCGTTTCGTAAAGCCCCAGCTGGGTCTTGAAGGACACACCCTTTTGGTACTCCGCCCAGACGGTTTTTGCGTCAAATGTCGTCATGCTGCTCCTTTCCGCAATAGCGCAACAGGTTGTTCCACTGGCGAAGCAGGTCTTCGCTGCTGCCGTGTTCTGGCAGCGGTTCTTCGTTGAATGCCGGCAGCGGCAGGTTTTTTTCCGGCAGCGATTTGCCGATGAACGCGCCGAGCAGGGCGATGGCGCCGCCCAGAATCGCTCCAATCAAGTACTCCATTTCATTCCTCCTTTGCTGTTGATGGGTGTTTTGGGAACCGTCATGCGCCGTAATCCAAAAAGCGGTCGATCTGGTCCTCGTAATCCCTTTCTTTATGGATGTTCTGCGCCCTTGCGGGCAACGGTCTTCCGGCGCAGAAGGCGCGCAGGCTGTCCGGCAGGTGGGTCAACTCATGGGGGGTGTCCGCCGCGTCGTTGGGATTATGCTCCGAACAGCGGATGGCGGTCATCGTCCGCCACAGCTCTCTGGTGGCGCCGTTCACAAACCGAAGGCGCGCAAAGGGCCGCATTTCGCCGGTGTGAGGGTCTTTTCTGTACTGCACCTTCAGCCACTCCTTTACGTCCAGCCAGCCGCTGACGCGGGCGTTGGAGGTGCGGGTCAGGGGCAGACCTTTTTCGGCGAAAATGTCCGCCGTGGAGCGCCCGGTGTCCCGGTTGCGGTTGAACAGGTCCGGCGGGGCGAAGACGGCGGTCATTTTCTCGCCGCCGCAGGCGCGAAGGATGGCTTCCGCCGCTTCGGAGACGATCAAGCCGCTCTTGTAAAGCTCGCGGTAAACAATCGCGTTTCCTTCGGCATTCACCGCGTACCACAGGGCGGCAAGGGCGTCAAGACCGTAGTCGATGGAAATGTAAATCCTGCAAAAGGTCAAATCAGGCATGCCGGTAAGATGAACAACGGCGTCCAGTTCCGGGAAGAACGCACCGCCGATGGCGGAAAACGCCTCCTCCTCCGTGGCAGGGTATTCCTGGCGGATGGCCTCTCCCAGGGCTTTTTTGGTGTTTTTGTACCATTCACGGTCTCTTCTGGGGTCCGCGCTCCAGGGAAGAAACAGTTTTTTGAACCCGTAATCGCCGCAGTAAATCTCTTCAAACAGCGTGCCTTTGGCCATGGTGGAAAGGCCGATTACCTGACCGCCCGTGGGCCGGTTGACCACCGGGAACGCCGCTGTCCAAATTCTCTCTGGCGTACTGTTGGAATGCCCATTCGTCCAAAATGATCAGGTTTGCGGTGAAGGAGCGGCCTGCGGAAGGGCCGGAGGCCATCGCCCTGAAGGTGGAACCGGGGGAGCCGGAGAGCGTGACCTCCAGCGCGGTGGTTTTGAGCTGTTTTTTCCGCCTGCCGCGTTGAACGTTTTTTCCCTGGGGGTTTTCGCCCACCAGTTCGCCCATGTTTGCAAAAATCACGCCCATTCTTCGCACCAGTTCCTTCGCCTCCCCCTCGGTGCGGGACAGGGCTATGACGGAATACCCGTCCGTGTAATACATGCGCCATGCCGCGTAGCACAATGCGAGCCAGGTCAGCCCCAGCTGGCGGGCTTTGAGCACCACCGTCAGCCGGTTTTCGCAAAACACGGAAAGGGCGTGCTTCTGGGCAGGCCAGAGGGCAA
>JBMNTW010000109.1:0-6061 GCA_050945935.1 Christensenellales bacterium | reverse complement strand
GTAAACCGGCGCTTTGAGCCATTCGTACCGGTCCTGATCCCGCATGAGAAGCGGCGCTTTCTGGCCCGCGTTGATGAAGGAGAACACGCCGTCCTCGTCCAGAACGCCCACCAGCGCGTTGAGCGCCATTCCGCGACCGATTTCGAAAAGCTGGCGGTTGACGGCGGTCATCGCCTCTGCCAGCGGCAATCCGGAGCGCATCTGGCTCTTGATGGCGGTCTGCGCCACCACCATGAACAGCGCGGCAGACATGCCCCGATCCGGCACTTCGCCGATGACCACAGCCAGCCTGCCGCGGTCCAGCATGTAGTAGTCATAGAAACTGCTCGAAAGCTCGCCGGACTGTTCCACCCTTCCCTGAATGCCGAATCCCAGCCCGCCTTTGGGCTCTGGAATCGCCTTGGGAAGGAGCGCTGCGTTGATCTCGGTGGCGATGCGGAGTTCGGATTCCATCCTCTCTTCGCGAACGGCAAGCTCTGTCTGCTCTTTGCCGTGCTGTTCGATTTCGATGAGCATCATGCGGAAAGCGTCCGCCAGTGTGCTCAGCTCGTCGCGGCTGTTGATCTGCACATTGGCAAAGCTCGCCTTGTTTTCGCCGCCTTCGTAGGCCTGGGCGGCGTCGGTCAGCTTGCGGATGGGCTGAATCACCGACCTTCTCACAAAGACCAGGTAGGCAATCATCACGCCCAGCGTAAGCACGAGCAGAAGAATCCCCATGCGCAGAAGGTACGCCTGTTCTGCAGCCACCACGTCGTTCATGCTGATGTCCGTCATGATGTAGCCCGCCATGGAGCCGTCCTTGTAGGTGACGGGGTGGCTGATGGTCATCAGCCAGCCGAAGCTCTCGTCGTGGGCGATGATGGGGGCAATCTCCCGCCCCGTAAGCAGCGCGTCCACCTGCTCTGCGAACTCGCCTTCCAGCTCCACATAGGTGCCCAGCGAGCAGTAGCCACCGGCGTAATAGTCGCCGTTTTCGTTGGCGCGCATGTCCGAGTCAAACAGGAACGTGACCCCCACCCCGTTGGGGCGGACGATGTACAGGTATTCCACGTCGTTGTTGTCCACCAGATCCAGAATGAAGTCCTGAATCTCGAAATAGCGGTCGTCCGTCTCCTGCGTTTCGAAGTAAAAATCGAGTTCCTCCGGCGTGATCTGGGATTCGAGCACCCGGGTCAGATTTTTACCCATGCGCTGCAGAAACTCCGTCATGTGCTGGCTGTAGGATGTGTAGCTCACCAGCACGGAAACGGCGCACAAAATCGCGCACATCAGAAGCGTGAGCAGCACGATTTTTTTGCCCAGGGTAAACCCACTTTTTTGCTTTTTCACACCCATCCATCTCCCCATGACGTTACTTGCAAAGTGCGGCTAAATGCGGACCACCAGCGTGTTGAAGCCGGCATACCGGCGGTAGAAGAACTCCTTTGCCTTGGACTTGATCATCTTGACGCCGATGGCGTCCAACCCCGTGCCCTGTTCCAGACTGATGTTGTCTGTGTTCATGTCGAAGGGGTTGAACTTCTTGGCGTTGTCCCTCAAATGCAGGGTCATGGTGCCGTCCTCGTGGGGCACGATGGTCAGCTGAATGTAACCGTCCTGCTTGACGAAGCCGTTCTTGTGGATGACGCTGCAGACCTCCTCCACCGTCATGGTGACGTAATAGGTCTGCTGGGGGCTGGCATCCAGCCGCTCCATGTAGCTGTTGACTTCCTGTTCCACCGCGCCCAAATCCGCCGTGCCGCTGTACAGCGTGGCGGTGAACACGTCCTTCTCGTCCTTGGAAAGATAGGTCCATGAGCCCTTGATCTTGTTGTAAATCGCCAGTACAGCAAGCGACGCGATTTCCGTGCAGGGGTACGTCCACCAGAAGTTGGAAAGGGAGCCTCTTGCAAACAGCACGCCGAACAGCAAAAACAGTGCTAAGCTTCGCATGGTGAACAGCAGGTAGCTGGCGAACTCCCGCTCCATCGCCTGATAGTAGTAGGTCATCAGCATATTGACGCCGGCGAACAGCATCCCCGCGGCGAAAATCTGCACTGCGGCGCTGCCGGCGGCAAGTTCCGCCGCTTCCCGCAGCCCGAAGGCGAAGCAGACCTCTTTGGGGAAGGCCACGAGCAGGCCGGTCAGCACAAGGCTCAATATGAAGGAGATCTTGAATGCCTCTTTAAGGGTGCTTCGGATGTTTTCCCGGTTGTGTTCGCTGCGGAAGGTGCTGACCATGGGTTGCAACGCCATGCTGATGGCGTCGTACACAGAAGCTGCGAGCAGCGCCACGTTGAAGATGATGTCAAACACCGCAACGCCAAGATTACCGCCCAGGCTCATCAGCAGCCGGTTGCACACCAGAATGGTGACAAAGCTGTAAATATGCTGCACAGAGGTGGCGAATCCCGTTTTGAAGGACTTGAAAATCTCGGCAAAGTCGAACTTGGGCCAGGTAAGGCGCAAACAGCCCTTCTTTTTGATGAAATGCACCATACTGATGCAGATCATGGCGAAAGCGCCCAGACCGGTGGAGTACACCGAGCCTGCCACGCCCATGTCCAACACAACCACGAAAATGTAGTTGAACAGCACGTCCAGCGTGTTGCTGGTCACGAACGCCACCGCGGCGAGGCGGGGGTTGTTGTCGCAGTTGACGAAGTAATACAGCGGCCCCTGGCAGAACATGATGGGCACGAGTATCAGCTGGGCGCGTACCAGGCTCTCACAGTTCATGTAAAGCTCGGTACCCGGCGCCCCCGCGCCCAAAAAGCTTAAAACCTGCGGCAGAAAGACCAGCCCCAGCCCGCACAGTATCAAATACACAAAAATGGCGAAGCGCAGGACGTTGCCGAAAATGCGGTTGCCCTCTTCCGGCCGTCCTTCGCTCAGTGCTGCGGCATAGCGGATCGACCCGCCGATGGACAAAGAATAGCTGATGGTGTTGAAAAGCATGTAGATGGGCTGGCCGATGATGATGGCGCTCAGGCCCACCGAGCCCAGCGTATTACCCACGAAAATGCAGTCCGCCAGCCCGCCGATGGCAATGCCCAGGCAGGAAAAAAGGCTGGGGATGAAAAAGCTCCTGAATGCCTTTTTGACGAAGACGTTCGCATGGGTTTTCTGGTCGACTCGTAAGTTCGGTGCTAGTTCCGCGTTCACGCTTGTACTCCTTCTTCGCTTATTCGATGGTGAGTATGTCGACGAACCCCGTCATCTCAAAGACCTCCATGATCGCGGGGCAGACGCCGCGAACCGTCATGCTTCCCTGGCGGTTCATCCTCTTCTGTGCGGCAAGAATGGAGCGCAATCCGGCAGACGAAAGGTATGCCAGATCGGTCATGTCCAGTACCAGCTCGGTTACACCATCCAGGCTCGCGTTCAGCTCCTCGTCGAGCTGCGGGGCTGTGGAAGTATCCAGCCGTCCTTCCAGCTTCACAGTCAGTGATTTGTCTTCAAGCGTCTTGGTGATGATCATGGAATTTCCCTCTCTTTTCTGGTAGTTGTCGCCGTATGACTAGCTAAACAGCAGATCGGCGTATTCGCGCAGTTCTTCCCGAACCACGACAATATCGTTTTTCTTCAACTCGCCCACAGCCGAGCGCAAAAGCTGGGACATTCCGATGGGCTGCCCCTCCAGCGCCGCCAAAAAGGCAGCAGAAAGGACAATGTTCTTGATGTGCCCGCCGGAAAGCTCGAACTTTTCCGCCAAGAAAGCCCAGTCGATATCGTCCGACAAGGGGGCATCGGGCGGGATGGTCCTTTTGAAAATCTCTTCCCGCATCTTCGCGTCCGGAAAGGGGAAGTGGACCACATAGGTAATGCGGCGCATGAAGGCGGCGTCGATGTTGCCGATGAGGTTGGTGGCCATGATGCACACGCCGTCGTGCTCCTCAATCTGCTGGAGCAGGTACGCCACCTCTACGTTGGCGTGGCGGTCGTGGGAGTCCTTCACCTCGCTGCGCTTGCCGAAGAGCGCGTCGCACTCGTCAAAAAACAGTACGCAGTTGGAGTTTTGCGCCTCGTGGAAAATCGCCTGAAGGTTTTTTTCCGTCTCTCCAATGTATTTGCTGATGATCTGGGAGATGTTGATGCGGTACATCTCCATGTTCAGTTCGTTGGCGATGATTTGCGCGCACATGGTCTTGCCGGTGCCCGGCGCGCCCACGAACAGGATGGAAAGTCCCCGCCCGTAGGCGATCTTTTTTTCAAACCCCCACTCGCTGTACACCCGGTGCCGGAACTTGACATGCCCGCAGGCGTGCTGCAGGAGCTGCTTCTGGCTTTCGGGCATGACCACATCGTCCCAGCAGAAGGCGGGCCGCACCGGCGTTGCCAGATCGCCCAGCCTGTGCACCACCTGACGGTAGCAGCACTGATGCATCAGTCTGGCGGAGATGGTGCCTGCCCCGTCCAGCCGCACAAGGCCCTTCGCCTGCTCGCAGGCGAGCTGGATCTGCAGCGGCGTGAACCTGAACTTTGCGGAAAGTTCCTCTGCCGTGAGACCATCCTCCAGCCGGACATCCCCCAAAAACGCCCGAAAGAGCTGCACCCGCTCGTTTTCGGCGGTGGGGGGAAGCTTCAAGTCCACGCTCAACCGCCTAAGCTTCGCGCGGATGGGCAACCGGGAAAGAAGAAACACCCTGTCTCTCCCGAAGGACGGGTCCAGTATCGCGTTCAGCAACTTTTCGGGCGGCGGGATGAGGTTGCCCTCGCCGTCCTTGCGGTCCAGATGATAGCAGCACAAACAGGAATCGGTAAGCCGTGCCGCGAGACTTGCTTCTTTGATGAGGGCTTCGGCGTTCTCGCCTTCCAAATCGGCAAAAACGCATTTCGCGCCCTTTCTGGCCATCAGATGCTCCACCTGAAAGCGCTTTCCGATGCCCCGTTCCCCGTACAGGCACACCGCCCAGGGGCCCTTCGTGTCAAACACCTGGTCCAGCCTTTCGGCAATGTCCGTCGCGATGATCATCGGTCCTAAAGGCTGCTCGCGAACACCGTCAAACAGGCGTATCTGCGGAGAAGCCGGCCAGGTACCGTTGCTCAAAAAGGCGATGACGCCCTGCTTCAGCTCCAGACTGCCGGAAGACAGCCGTTCAGAATCGAACAGCGCGGTGAAGTGATCTTCTTTGGAAAAGCGCGTGAGGTACTCCTCCACCGTTGCGCCAAAGGGCAGGAAAATCTGCACCGCCAGGGATGTGGTGGGAAGTTTTTGGGTGATATCGTCCTGCAGATAGGCAAAGAGTTTTTCGTACTTGCGGTCCAGCGCGGCGGCGTAGGCAAGGATGACGCAGTTTTGCTCAAACTCGTCCAGCCCGCAGCGGGAAAACAGCAGCCTGAGCGGAAAATCCGAAGGGGATTTTGACAGCCGCAGGGCAATGGCTTCCGAAGAATCGGCAATCATCTGCACTTCATCGTCCGAAAGCGTGGAAGAAAGCCCCAATTGGGCGGATTTTGCCAGATTGTGCTCAAACTCCTCGCGGCTCACCACCAGTCCCAGCATATTGCGCATATCGTTTTTGGGACCCAGCCACTGGTGATGTTGATAAAAGAAATATAATATCAGGTCCAGCCAGGCGAAAAGGTCATCCATCCACTCCCACTGGGAAGCGTAGCCTGCGTCCATCCTGTGGAAGGAGACGTTTTGCAGTTCATCCTGTTCCATGGGGTTCACTCCCTTGTTCGCCGGTCGTTACGGGCACTGCACCGTCAGCGCCGGGGTCATCGTCACCTGAATCACGCCGCCGTAGGCGCACATCAGCTTGCTGGAGTTGTTCAAAAGGGGTTTGCCGCCCACCATCACCGTGGGGCAGCCCGGCATCCAGGGCGCCACCGTTGCCGGCACGCAGGGCATAGGGGTCAGAACCCCCAGCGCCGCCGCCGTTGCCGCCGCCACCGTGGGGTTGGCGGGGCAGCTGCACATGCCGAACGAGGGGAACTTATTGTCCATAATCGTTCCGGCGGGCTGGCCGCCCATCATCACGGTCTGCTGGCTGGTCACCATCAGCGGTATGGGCGCCGCGCCGAAGGAACAGGTGCAGACGGCGGTGTTCACAACGGGATTGGCCATGTTTCCTCC
>JBMNTW010000108.1:0-6063 GCA_050945935.1 Christensenellales bacterium | reverse complement strand
GTCTTCAGCCAGGAATCATCGTGATAGTTTGCCATGTTCTGTCTCCTTCTCTCTTATGGTTTTATGGCGTGTGCAAATGCACCAAAATCGTCAGTCAAACAAGGGAGCGCTGAAGTAACCGTCCTGGTCGAAGGAAAGGGTTTCCTCGCCCAGCACCTCGATATCGCCCCGCTGTAAAAGTTCCGGAAGAATGGCTTCGGAAACCACCAGTTCCTTGAGGAAAAGCGTGTTTTTGCAGAACACCAGCCGCGCATTCTCTTTGGTGATGAGGCGGTTGGCGCAGTGCAGACCCACTTCAATGACTTCCCTGTCGCTCTCCACCACGATGGGCAAAAAGCCGCGTTCCAGGAAGCCGGAGGTAATGGTGTTAATATACGTCGGCCGCAGGTCGATCTTTTCATACATGCGGCGGGGAATCAGGTCCGCAATACCCACGCCGATGGCGTTGCCGTGGCTTTCTTCGGTCAAATCCAGCACGCCGATGCGGTAAATGTGGGGGTGGGGTTCATCCGGCGTGTCGCGGATCAGCATGCGGCCCACGATGTTGGGGTCGATGCCGGTGCCGCTGATGTTCTTGCCCATCTCGGAAATCACCAGAAGGTCAATGTCCGTGCAGGGCAGCGAGGGCATCAGCGATTTTGCATAGGGCAGCAGCTCGAGTTCCCGTTCCTCGATGTGTTCTACCGGGATGACCTCGATGTTCGCCGTTTTGTCCTCTTCGTTTTCGATAATGGCCACGCCCATCAGCACATTCGCCTTTTCCATAATGAGGCGGGCGGAAGCGGGCATGTCGTTGGCAAGGCCGGAAACACCGCGCCTGTGAATGGTGGTTGCTCCCGCGTGCTTGCCCAGGCCTATGACCATCTGCTTCATCAGGCCGGACTCAATCTTCCCGTGGAAGTCGGTGTGAGCCTTGATGCGGTTGACCATGATCACGCCGTCCAGCTTTAAGGCATCGGTGCTGTAATGCACCGGAGTGCCGGCATCGGTATAACCGATGACTTCCACATCCATGCTGGAACGCACGGGGCAACCCATGCTCTCCTCGGTGATGCCGTAGCCCGCCAGCACTGCGCGCTGGCCTTCGGCGGTGGCGCCGCCGTGGCTGCCCATGGCGGGAATGATGACCGGATTGGCGCCGGCTTTTTTGATATTGTCCGCCACAGCCTTAACCATGCGGGCGTAATTGTAAATCCCGCGGCTGCCGGCGGCGATGCCGATCTCTCCGCCCTTTTTGATGCGCGAAAGATACGGCTCCATCTGTTTTGCGATTTCTAGTTCCGGGTCCGCCAAAAAGGGGATTTCCTTCTTCTGGCGCACACGGTACACCTTCGGCATCAGCGAATCTTTGAACGATAACATTCTGTTTCCCCCCTCTTTATGCTCAGCGCTTTGCGTGATCTTTCTTTTTTCGTGCTTGACGGGAAAGCCGCGCGCCGTACGCGATGGCGTCAAACATGCTTTCCGCACTTGCCGTTCCCTTTCCCGCCTGGTCAAATGCGGTTCCGTGGTCCACCGAGGTGCGCACCACGGGCAGCCCCACGGTGAAGTTCACGCCCGAAACGCTGCCCCATTTTCCGGTTTTTGCGTCATACTGGAAGCCCGCCATCTTCATGGGAATGTGCCCCTGATCGTGGTACATGGCGACGGCGATGTCGTACATGCCGCCCGCCGCCTTCACAAAGGCAGTGTCCGGCGGCAGGGGGCCTTCGGCGTCGATTCCCGTTTCGCGCGCCGCTTCAATCGCCGGCATGATTTCTTCGATTTCCTCCTCACCGAACATGCCGTTTTCCCCTGCGTGGGGATTCAGGCCGGAAACGGCGATACGGGGCGTTTCGATGCCCAGTTCCCTGCAGGCTTCGTGAGCCATGCGGATGGTTTTGAATATTCGCTCTTTTTTGCACAAATCGCAGGCTTTTCGCAATGACACATGGGTGGAAACGTGAATCACCCGGAAGCTGCCGTGGGCGAGCACCATGGCGTAATCCGTTGTTCCCGTAAGGTCCGCGTAAATTTCCGTATGCCCGCTGTAAAGATGCCCCGCGAGATGAAGCGCCTCCTTGTTCAAAGGTGCGGTGACGGTGCCGTCGATTTCCCCGTCAAGGGCGAGTTGAATCGCCGTTTCCACCGCCCGGTAGGCAGCTTCCCCTCCCAGTTCGCTCACAACGCCGTACTGAAGCTTTGAAATATCCACACTGTCCTGGTCCAGAACGTCCATCGTTCCGGGAAGGAACTGTGCATCCGCCACACGGCAAACGGGGCGAACCGTAATATTTGCGCCGGTGATTTCCACAGCTTTTCGCATCACCGCCGCGCTGCCGATTACCAGCGGCCGGCAGATTTGATGGCATTCCTGCCGCTGCAGGGCTTTGGCGAGCACCTCCGGCCCGATGCCGCAGGGGTCCCCCATGGTGATGCCCAAGATGGGGCGCTCATCCCTTTTAGAAAACAGCGCGTCCGCCGCCTCCACCAGGGCATTCGGCCCTCCAAACCCGCCGGATTTTGTGAACACCTGCATTCCCTCCGCCTTTCCGCCCGAAACGGTTGAATAGGGCATTCCGGGAAGCAGTTCTCCCCCCGGGATCAACGCCTTCGCGCCCAAAGCGGCAAAAGCCGCCAGCGCCGTGTCTCCGCCGGAGCAGATCAGGCAGTCGAAGGGCGTTTCCTGCAATACCTTTTGCACGCATCCGCCCAGCGCGTTCGCGATTTGCAGCGCGGAGGATGCTCCTTCTTCCTCGCATACAGTCGGTTGAAAGTCCGAAAACAGCGCGTTTACCGAAAGGACCACCAAGTTTTCCCCTGCGGCAAAACAGTCGGACACTGCCTTCGCCGCAATATGTTCGGCACTTGCGTCCCCTGCGAGGATAACGTCGTCATTCAGTCGAACGAGGGCAGTTCCCCGTACCTTCATCAGCTGTTCCACTTGAAGCCGGGTGATCCGGTTGCGCGTTCCCAGCAGAATCAGGCACCGTTCTGCCCGGCGGGGCGCTGCGGCAGAAGCTTTGGTCCCTTGTAGCCGCAGGGCAAGTCTGCCGGCAAGCCCGGCGGAACCGCAGAACACGATTTTTTCTTCGGAATGGTCAACGCAGTCGAGTATGGAATCAAGGTCCGCTTCCGTTTCGGCGTCAAACACGAATACGGTGACGCCGTCTTTACGAAGCGCGTCCAACTTTTCTCTTGCCGCGCCAGAGCGAAGTTCGCTCAAACCCACAAGAGCAGCCTTTGTGCCGAAAACGGGCTCAAACAGCGCCATCACGTCCACAGTGCTGTTGCCAAGGCTCAGCCTGCCACCGGTCAGCGTTCTGCCCGCCGCCGGAAAAGCGGGCGTAACAATGGCTTCAACCGCGCCGGACAGGCGCATCAGCTCATCCAGCTCCGCCGCAACGTTGCCCCGGCAAAGGGAGTCTATTTTTTTATACAGCAGCCCGCCGGACAGCCTGCTCGCCACTTCACGCACCCTGTTTCGCGCCTCTTTGGGCGCAAGCGCCCGGGAGTCCGTGGAGCAGGCCTGTGCAATGCAGCCTTCCGGTGCCGTTTCGCCGTCCAGGCTCACGCAGGCGGGTATGCCTGCCTTGAAAAACTGCACCGCGGTATCGCACGCGCCGGTGAGGTCGTCTGATACTATATATATCATCACGTTATGCAACCTAGCCTGGCAGAACAAGCAGGCATCTTGTCTAATAATGAGGTTCGGGAATTGCACCGTTTCTGGACTGTATGGTTTCTGGGAGTATGCCGGTCTGATGGTATTTTACAGAGTTGTAGGTTTTGCTACTGTTAAATTCACAACTATCGTAGTGTTGTTTCAATTATAGCTTTGCGGATACCCCTTGTCAAGGAAATGGAGTTGTCTTTATATTAACGATCAAAAAGCGTGAAAATTAGTAAAAAAGTGCAACAAAAAGGACCGCCCGGCAATACCTGGGGGTCCTTTTAAGCCATAGAAACAAACTCAGTTAAGGGCGTCCTTAAGAGCCTTGCCTGCCTTGAAGGTGGGCGCTTTGGAAGCGGGAATGTCAATCTCTGCACCGGTGAGGGGGTTGTGTCCTTTACGGGCGCCGCGCTCCTTCACCTCAAACGTGCCGAAGCCGACGAGCTGCACCTTTTCTCCCTGGGCGAGAGCTTCGGTAACGGTGTTCACAAAGGCGGAAACGGCCTTCTCAGCATCCTTCTTGGAAAGTGCGCTCTTCTCGGCAACAGCGGCAATGAGTTCGTTCTTGTTCATGGTTGATCCTCCTGAAAAATGTGTTCTTGCTTGCAGAAAGGAATCGCGACGGCCGCAAGCGTAACCGGCGGCTTCGTGCTGCCTGATCCAATCATAAGCCGAGGGCCAAACGCGGGTTGGACGGGCTTCTCGGCTCTCTTATTCTAGCAGTATTTCTTAGATTCTACAAGCCTTTTCCAGCCACATGACCCCCTATTTTACGGGGGTTTTTGCTTTTATCCGGTCCCAAACCGCGTCCAGCTCCGGTAGTGTCAGTTCTTCCATTTTTCTGCCGCTTTTATTCACTTCTTCCTCCATCAGGCAGAAGCGCTTTGTGAATTTTTCCGTCGCTTTGTTCAAAGCGAGCTCCGGGTCAATGCCGGAAAGCCTGGCCGCATTCACAACGGCGAAAAGCAGGTCTCCCATTTCCTCAAAAGCGCGCGCTTCGCTGCCGGCGTTCAGCTCCGCCGTGAACTCGTCGACCTCCTCCAGCACCTTTTTCAGGGCGTCTCTGGGGTCGTTCCAGTCGAACCCCACTTTTGCCGCCTTCTTTTGCACCTTGGCGCTTCGGGTGAGGGCCGGCAGAGTCTTGGGCACGGCTTTAAGCACCTCGCCCTGGGTTTCCATGCCTTTTTCGGTTTTTTTCAGGTTCTCCCAGTTGGAAAGCACCGCCGCGGAATCCTTGGCCACGGCATCGCCGAACACGTGGGGATGGCGGTAGACCATCTTCGCGCAAAGGTCCGTCGCCGCGTCCCGAAGCGAGAAGCGGCCCTGCTCCTCCGCCATCACGCAAAGGAACACAATCTGCAATAAAAGGTCTCCCAGTTCTTCGCAGAGGCCGGTGTCGTCGTCATTGTCGATGGCTTCCACCACCTCGTAGGCCTCTTCCAGCACCGTGGGCCGCAGGGACTGGATGGTCTGCTCGGCGTCCCAAGGGCAGCCGCCGGGGCCGCGCAGCAGTTTGACCAGCTCTTCCACCTGGGCAACACCCCTGCGCTCCATGTCCAAAAACCCCAAAGGCGGCAGGATGGCGCAGGTGCCGGCGGTATAGCTGCCGTGTTTCTGGCGGTCCAGCTCGTAAAGGGGGATGCGGGTGTGCGTAAACGCCTCTTTCCCCGCCACGGCGAGGGTGATTTCCCACTCCGCGGGGTAGTACTCCAAAAGGGCGAGCTTTACCGCTCCGGCAAGGAGCAGACTGTCAATCTCGCACACCACCAGGGGCTTTTCGGGGTCGATTCTCGCCCCTTCGGCGGAAATGGCGTCCATCGACACCGCCGGTGCGTCAAAGCATATGCCGCAGGACGCCAGCGCGGCATCCGTGTAGCTTGTTCCGGGGATGATGGCGTATGGAATGCCCTTCTCCCTGCAGGCTTTCACGATTTCGCACGTCATCGCCTTGCCCAAAGGTGTGCCGGGCATGCAGAAGGCGGTTGTTCCCTTTTCGCAAAGGCCGGTCAACCGCTTTGCCACGGCCTGATTCAGCTCGTCGAAGTCCGAACAGGCTTCGTAAAGGTCGTCACAGCTTGTCCAGCCGCGGTTATTGTCAAAATCCAGGGAGCGCGCGGTCTGGAACACAACAAAAGTCGCGCCGTCGACGCGTTCCTTCGCCTCCGGCGCGAGCTGACCCTCAAACACGCCCAGCCCAACGATGAAAAGTTC
Organism: Christensenellales bacterium; assembly: GCA_050945935.1. GTDB lineage: Bacteria > Bacillota > Clostridia > Christensenellales > CALWSW01 > CALNBC01. Next base: position 200 of record JBMNTW010000108.1, on the reverse strand, counting down.
GTTCATTTTACCATCCCGATTCCACTTAAAATGTCATACAAACGCAGCCCGAAGGGCAGCCTTTCAAAATCGTCCTTCGTGAGGATGCGCGTTGCCACCCCCAGTGCGATGTAAATCAAATATCCGCCCAGGATGGCGAGAATGCACCCGGCGGCCCCCATCAGCTTTTCCAGCAGGGCGAAATGCAGAAAATACATTGC
>JBMNTW010000107.1:0-6066 GCA_050945935.1 Christensenellales bacterium | reverse complement strand
TCCAACGAAGCGTACTCAGCCATAAAGGAGGCTGCGCGTGAATATCTTGTCGATTGAGACCAGCTCATCCGTCGCGGGAGCCGCTGTGCTCAGGGACGGAAAGCTGGCTGCAGAGCAGTATCTGGACCACAGGCTCACCCATTCCGAAATCATCATGCCCATGGTGCAGCGCGTGCTGGAAATGGCGGAACTGACCTGTGCGGAGATGGACGCCTTCGCCGTGGACGTGGGCCCCGGTTCCTTCACGGGGGTGCGCATCGGCGTCAGCGCCGTCAACGGCATGGCGGACGCGCTGAAAAAAGACGTCATCCCCGTGGATTCGCTGGAGGCGATGGCCTTCGGCTTCCCGTACTTTTGCGGGTTGGTCGTTCCGCTGATTGACGCCCGGAACGAGCAGGTTTACACCGCATGTTATGACACAAGCGCAGGCGAGCCGAAACGCGTCGGCAAACGCTTTGCCGGAAACATACGGGATTTTTTGCTAAAACTTCCCAAAGGGCAGAGCGTTGTTTTTCTTGGGGACGGCGCGCACGCCCACAGGGAGCTGATTCAATCCTACTTTCCCGAAGCGGTTTTCGCTCCCGCCCATCTTGACAGGCCCCGGGCGGGCGCCATCGCCGCTCTGGCGCAAATCAGGCTGATCAGGGGCGAAACCGCCCCGTCCGCGCTACCGCTCTACCTTCGGGCACCTCAGGCCGAGCAGAAAAAATCGCGCTGAGGAGGTATCGCATGGCGAACGCAATCTTGCGCAGGATGACGGAACAGGACCTGCCCGCTGTGATGGAGATCGAACGGGACAGTTTTTCCGTCCCCTGGTCTTACGACGAGATGGAAGCGGAATGCACAAACCCCATCTCCCACTATCTGGTGGTGGAGGTGGAGGGCGAAATCGCCGCCTACGGCGGTTTCTGGCACATCGTGGACGAAGGGCATATCACCAACATCGCCACCAGTCGAAAGTTCCGAAGGCAGGGGTTTGGCGAGCTGCTCGTCCGGGGGCTGATTGAGCTGGCGAAGTCTCTGGGTGTTGTTTCCATGACCCTTGAAGTGCGCGTCGGCAACGCGCCAGCGAGGGCGCTTTACGAGAAGTGCGGCTTCGTATGCGCCGGAATCCGGCCCGGGTACTATCAGGACAACCGCGAGGATGCCTGTATTTATTGGGCTAAATGGAGCGAATAACGCCGCAACTTGCGAAAGGGCATTTCCATCGAATATAATGTTAAGCAAGCGCGCAGCGGGCAGCGCGGCTGGCGCCGCCCGTCCTTTGGCGGGCCCTGCTATCAAGCTGGCAAGGTAAGCCGCAGAACACCTGCCTGCGCGCGGCTGAATGAAGGGAGACGGACGCCATGTATGCGGAAATTGACGGCATTCGCGTCCATTACGAAAAAGCGGGTGAGGGCGTGCCGGTGCTCCTTTTGCACGGCTGGGGCTGTTCGACGAAGACCGTGGAACCGCTTTTCAACTTTTTAGCGAACGGATATCAAGTCATCGCCATCGACTTTCCCGGCCACGGGGAAACACCCGAGCCGAAAACCCCCTGGTCGGTCACCGAATACGCACATCTTACAAAAAAGCTGATTGAAACGCTGGGCATCGCCCCCTGCCACGTCATCGGGCATTCCTTCGGCTGCCGGGTGGCGATCTACATGGCTTCCGAATGGCCGGAACTGTTTCAAAAGCTGCTTTTAACCGGCGCCGCCGGGCTGATTCCCAAGCGGACCTTGAAGTACTACTTCAGGGTGTACGCTTATAAGCTTGGGAAGCGGATGGCAAAAATCGGTTTTCTGGACAGGCTTTTTCGCATATCCGAACGGGCGAAAAACGCGGGCTCGGCGGACTATCGCGCATTGTCGGACAATATGAAGGGTACTTTTGTGCGCGTGGTCAACCAGAACCTGTTTGACAGGCTGAAAAACATCCGCTCGGAAACCCTGCTGGTCTGGGGCAGTGAGGACACCGAAACGCCCCTGTACTTCGGCAAAACCATGGAACGGGAGATTCCCGATTCCGCCCTGGTGGTCTTTGAAGGCGCGGGGCATTACGCATTTCTTGAACAGTTCCCGCGCTTTTGCGCGGTGTGCAAATACTTTCTGGAGGGCGCGTCTTGACGGCAATCCTCGAAAACTTTGATTATATTGCGCTGGTTCTTTCCGTCGCTGCGGCGGCGATCGCCGGACTGCGCTTTTTGCATATGCTGCAGCTGGAAAGTTACCAGACGCCGATGTACCTCAAATGGCTGAAAAAGAACGGGTTTAAGGACCAGCTTCCGCTGCTGCTCGTCTTTTTGATCTGTTTGCTTTTAGACGGCGCGCTGCTATTCGTGTCCCGCTCCATGGGCGCGAGCCTGCCGGTGAACACCTTCCTGCTGGGAAAGGCGATCATCCGCCTGCTGTACGCCGGGCTGGTCATCTCCGTTGCCATCACTTGGAAGCGCCAGCCGCGCAAAAAGCCGCTGGCGATGACGGCGCGCGCCAAACGTCTGCTGCTTGCGCTCATTGCGCTCTGCATCATCGCGTGCGGTTATTCGCTGGTCATCAAGACCTTCGGCGTCGTCACCCCCGTCCAGTATCTGCTGCTTCGCGCAGGGCTGTATCTTCCCGCGCTGCTGCTTGCCTATCTGGTTGCTTTGGCGAACGTTATCATGCTGCCGGTGGAGAACGCCATCAAGCGGCACTACTTCAACGACGCGAAACGAAAGCTTGAAGACCGGCCGGACCTTGTGCGTGTGGGCATCACCGGAAGCTACGGAAAAACCAGCGCCAAGTTCATCCTGGGCGCCATGCTCTCGGAAAAGTACAATACCCTCGTTCCGCCCCACAGCTACAACACCCCCATGGGTCTTACCCGCGTGGTGCGTGAGCAGCTGGAGAGCGAGCACGAAGTGTTCGTGGCGGAGATGGGCGCGCGCTACGTGGGGGACATTGAGGAGCTTTGCGAGCTGGTGCGCCCCGGCGTGGGGCTGATTACCTCCGTGGGCAAGCAGCACCTGGAAACTTTCGGCTCGCTGGAAAACATCATCAACACCAAGTACGAACTCATCGCATCCCTGCCGGCGGACGGCGCTGCGTTTTTCAACGGGGACAATGAGCTCTGCCGCTCCATGTACGCCCGCTGCCCGCTGAAAAAGAAGTTCCTGTTCGGAACCGAGGGGGACGACCTTGCCGTGCGCGCGGTCCGCATCTCCGCTGGGCCGAAGGGTTCCACCTTCACGCTTCTTTCCAGCTCCGGCGAGGCGGTGGAATGCACCACACCCCTGCTGGGAAGGCACAATATACTGAACATCACAGGCTGCGCCGCGGTGGCGATGCATCTGGGCGTTTCCATGGCGCAGATCGCCGAAGCGGTTGCAAAGCTTCAGCCCGTGGAATACAGGCTGCAGCTCATCCCCGGCCCCGTTACCGTGATTAATGACGGGTTCAACTCCAACCCCGAGGGCGCGAAGGTGGCGATGGAGGTCATCCGCTCCTTCCCGGGCAGGAAGATTGTCGTCACCCCCGGCATGGTGGAACTGGGAGCCGAGGAGGAGGCGCTGAACGAAGCTTTCGGCAAAGACATTGCCGTTTCCGCGGACTTCGCGGTGCTCATCGGCGAAAAGCGCACCGAGCCCATCAAGCGCGGGCTTTTGAACGCGGGCTTCCCGGAAGATGGCATCTTCACAGTCAACACCCTCGCCCAGGCGACGGAAGTGCTGGGGCACCTCACACAGCCAGGCGACGTGGTGATTTTCGAAAACGACCTGCCGGACAATTACACGGAATGACCGACGGAGAAAGAAGGGCATCATGAAAAAGAATGTTGCGGTGCTGTTTGGCAGCCGGTCGGTGGAGCATGACGTTTCCATCGTCACAGGTATCCAGCTGATCGAGAACATCGACAGGGAAAAGTACAACGTGATTCCCGTCTATATCGCGAGAGACGGCGAGTGGTACACGGGCGAAAGACTGACGGACATTTCCTTCGTCCGCGAGTTCGACAGGACCGACAAAGGCATCACCCGGGTGTATCTGCCTCCGGTTCCGGGAACCAAGGGGTTGATGACCTACCCCGCTTCCGGCGGACTCTTTGGCAAGACCAAACAGGAATGCATTCCGGTGGACGTAATCATCCCCGCCCTGCACGGCCTGCACGGCGAGGACGGCACCGTTCAGGGCCTTTTAGAACTTGCGGACATCCCCTACACCAGCGCCGGCGTGGTGGGTTCCGCCGCTGGAATGGACAAATACGTCATGAAGTGCGCCTTCAAGGGTGCCGGCGTGCCGGTGGTGGAAGGCGTGGCCTTCAACCGCGACGAATGGGAAAAGGACCCCGACGCCGTGGCGAACAGGCTGGAAGAAGAAGTGGGCTACCCCATGTTCATCAAGCCCGCAAACCTAGGCAGCTCCATCGGCATCAACAAGGCGGCGGACCGCGAAAAGCTGTTCTACGCGATCACGGTGGCATCAGCCTACGACCGCAGAATCATCGCGGAACAGGCGATTGTTGAAAACATCGAGATCAACTGCTCCTGCATGGGATTCGGAGGGGACGTGACCGCGTCCGTGTGCGAACAGCCCATCAGCTGGGGCGATCTGCTGGACTTTTCCACCAAGTATTTGAGCGGCGGCAAGACCGGTGCTGCGAGCAGCGGCATGGCTTCGTTGAGCAGGCTCATTCCCGCCCCCATTTCCGACGAGCTGACCAAACAGGTGCAGGACCTGTCGGTCAAGATCTTCAAGGCGCTGGACTGCAAGGGCGTGGTGCGCATCGACTTTTTGTACGACACGAAGAACGAAAAGCTCTACGCCAACGAAATCAACACCATCCCCGGTTCCTTCGCCTTCTATCTGTGGGAGCCGCTGGGCATTTCCTACGCCGAGCTGATCGACAGGCTCATCGCCTTCGCAGAAACCGCGCACCGCGAAAAGCAGCGCTCCAACTACGCCTTCGAGTCGGATATTTTAAAGAAGTCCGGTTTTGGCGCAAAGGGCGCGAAGGGCGGAAAGTTCGGCAAAGTCAAATAGGTTGACAAGACCGGTATTCGATTGTAGAATAACGAAGTATAACCCGGGGCAAGCTAGAGAATCCTTGGATTTTTGCGTCCCGCAGCCTTTTTCGGGCTCAGCCCGAAGGGCGATAATAAGAACGAAATGTTCGACAATGGCTGAGAACGGGGAAAGTAACCGTAGCACCCGTACAAAGAGAGGCGGACCATCGGCTGGAAGTCCGCTTGCGAGGAACGGCGAACGAACGACCGGGAGCCGCGTCGCTGAAATGACAGTAGGCGTCGCCGCATTGCCAGCGTTAACGGCATGAGTGGAACGCGTTTTTGGCGTTCAAACAGGGTGGCACCGCGGGCCTTCCGTCCCTGAAAGGACGGAAGGCCTGTTTTTTATCCTATTTTGGCTGTCGCAAGCAAACGAAAAGACCGTGCGCGGGCGTCGCAACAGGCGCGAACCTGCGCAGAACATATTTCAGAACGAAAGAGGAAGAACCATGTCCCTGATCACCTCCGCCCCCAAGGGCACGAAGGACGTTACCCCCGCCGAAAGCTACAAATGGCGGCATATTGAGTGCGTCATGCGCGAAATTTGCGATGTTTTCGGCTTTCGCGAGATCCGCACCCCCGTGTTCGAGCATACGGAGCTGTTTTTGCGCGGTGTAGGCCAGACGACGGACATCGTCCAGAAGGAGATGTACACCTTCACGGACAAGGGCAACCGTTCCATCACCCTGAAACCCGAAGGCACCGCCGGCGTGGTGCGCGCCTTCATTGAGGACAGGATCTACGCCGACGCCCAGCCCACCAAGATGTTCTATCTTTACTGCCCGGTGTTCCGCTACGAGCGGCCTCAGGCGGGAAGGCTGAGGGAACACCACCAGTTCGGCGTGGAGGTGTTCGGCGCGCCGGACGCTTCGGCAGACGCGGAAATCATCGCCCTTGCCTTCAACGTGTTCCAAAAACTCGGCGTTAAGGAACTGACGCTGAACATCAACTCCATCGGCTGTGAAAAGTGCCGTCCGGAGTACACCAAACGCCTCAAAGAGTACTTCGCGCCCCATCTTGCGGACATGTGCGACGACTGCAAG
>JBMNTW010000106.1:0-6137 GCA_050945935.1 Christensenellales bacterium | reverse complement strand
GAAGTCCCCTTCGGGCAGGACGGGACCTTCAGCAACGAAGCCCTGCTGAACCGCATCAATTCCGACCTTGCGAACGACCTTGGCAACCTGCTTTCCCGCACCGTCGCCATGATCGAAAAATACTTTGGCGGTACCGTTCCCAGCCCGAAAAAGCACGACGCCTGCTGCGAAGGCGAATGCTGCTGCCAGCCGGAGAAGGACGACTTTGACCTCATCAACACCGCCCTTGGTCTGCACCGCGTGGTGGAGGAGAAGATGGACGCGCTGAAGATGCCGAACGCCCTGGCGGAGATTTTCGCCTTCATCGGCAAGTGCAACAAGTACATCGACGTGACCATGCCCTGGGTGCTCTCCAAGAGCGAGGAGACCATGCCCCGCCTCGGCACGGTGCTTTACAATCTGGCGGAAAGCCTGCGCATCGCCGGCGTGCTGCTTTCCCCCTTCCTGACCAAGACCCCTGCCAAGATGTTCGCGCAGCTCGGCGTGCCGGAAGGCTATGCGCAGAGCTGGGACTCCCTGTCCGTCTTCGGCGTGCTGGAGCCGGGCACGAAGGTAACGAAGGGCGAAGCACTGTTCCCCCGCATCGACGTGGAAAAGGAGCTCGAAGCCCTCGCCGCCGCCCACGCGCCCAAGGAAGAGCCCAGGCCCGAGGTGAAAGAACCGGAAAAGCCCGCCGAACCCGCGAAAGAAACCCAGCAGGAAGAGGAGAAGTACCCGGCGGAGGAAATCGCCATTGAGGACTTCATGAAGATCGACCTGCGCCTCGGCCTTGTCACCGCCTGCGAAACCATTGAAAAGGCGGACAAGCTGCTGAAGCTCACCGTGAAAATCGGGGACGAGGAGCGCACCATCTGCTCGGGCATCCGCAAGTGGTACCAGCCCGAGGACCTCATCGGCAAAACCGTTGTGGTTGTGGCCAACCTCAAGCCCAGGAAAATGCGCGGAATTATTTCCCACGGCATGATTCTGTGCGCCAGCGACCCTGCGGACGAGCGCCTGACCGTCATCACCACGCTGGCGGAAGCGGAACACGGCTGGACGGTGCGCTGATGAACCTGATCGACACCCATGCCCACTATACCGACGAACGCTTCGACGCGGACAGGGAGGAGCTTGTATCCTCCCTGCCCGCTTCGGGCGTTTCTGCCATCGTCAACTGCGCCAGCTGTGAAAGCGAATGGGCGGGCGTTTCCGCCCTCGCTCACCGCCACCCCCACGTGTTCAGCGCGCTGGGCGTGCACGGGCTGGAGGCGGAAACGGCAACGGAAGGATATTTAAAAAGGCTGGAAGAAGCCGTAAAAAATGACCCGAAGTGCGTCGCCATCGGCGAGATCGGTCTGGACTATTATTACAGCAGGGATTTGAAGGAGCTTCAAAAGCGCCTGTTCGACGAACAGCTGGACCTTGCCGTAAAACTGGATCTTCCCGTCATCGTCCACGACCGCGACGCCCACAGGGACGTGTTCGACGCCATCATGGCGCGAAAAGGAAAGCTCCGGGGCGTGCTGCACTGTTACAGCGGCTCTGCGGAGCTTGTTTTGGAATACGCGCCATCCGGCTTTTACTTCGGTTTCGGGGGCTCTTTGACCTTTAAAAACAACGAAAAGGGCATTCGGGCAGCTGCTGCTGTGCCTTTGGACCGTCTGCTTCTGGAAACGGACTGTCCGTATCTCGCCCCCGTTCCCCACAGGGGGAAGCGAAACGATTCCACCTTGATGAAGCACACCCTGGAAAAACTCGCCGAGGTGCGCGGCATGACTTTTGAAGAATTAGCCACAATAACAACGGAAAACGCCATCCGCCTGTTCGGCCTGCCGGGCGTTCGCCCGTAAGACCGGCGGAACAATATGTTAGGAGTTCTTGATTCGATGACCCTGCTCTTCGACCTTCACACCCACACGCGGTACAGCAGAAGCTACGTCCACCACCACGCCAAGGGCACGGTGCTGGAAAACGTGCAGGCGGCCGTGAAACAAAACATCGGCCTCGGGATCACCGAACACGGCCCGGGGCACTCGCTTTTTGGGTTGAAGACGAAGGAATACCCCCGCCTGAAGGCGGAGATTGACGAAGCCAACAGCGCCATCGGCCGCAAAGTCGCCCTTTTGGGGGTGGAGGCAAACTTGATGGACATCAACGGCAAAACGGACATCGACATGCTGCCCATTCAGCCGGAAATTCTCCTCATGGGGTACCACAAGGGCGTGCGCGTGCGGGGAAAAGCCGGCCACGAGCTGCTCGTGCCCGCACTGCTGACGCCGAACCGCAGCAAAGCGCTGATGACCGAGGCGGTCATCAATGCGCTTTCGCGCTACCCCATTGACGTTCTGACCCATCCGGGGGAGTATGTGCCCATCGACTTTGAAGCGGTGGCAAAAACCGCCGCGCGTCTGGGCGTGGTGATGGAGCTGAACAACAAGCACCCCATGCGGGTGGAAGATATCCACACCGCCCTTGCCGCGGGCGCCCATTTCATACTATCGTCGGACGCGCACGTTCCCGAAAATGTGGGCATGGTGGACAGAGCCGAAGCCGAGGCAAAACGGGCAAAAATCCCCAAAGAAAAAATCGTGAACAGCGGATTTTACCAGTTTGACCAGGACCTCCGGCTCGACAGATTGCGCAGCTGGGCGGCCGGGCTTCCCCACTTTTCCACAGGACAAAAATGACCGCCTGTCCACGATTGACAGGCGTTCGCGACAAATTTCGACGGACATATGTGTTTTTTCCGCCACATTTTCAATGGCTAAATCCACGTTATCCACATTATCCACGTGAAAAGCTGTGGAAAACGTGGATAACTCGCAAGAATCCACAAACGTGATTTTTCGCCGCCAAAGGGACGGGTTGTGACCCCCAAAGATTGTAACCGCCGTTCCTTTGCGAGTTTTGTCGGATTCCGGGGGTTTTTCGCCCCCAAACAGCACGGAGAACGAAGGACACGGATTGCCATCATGAGCAACAAACAGCAGGCTTTAAGCGCGTTGGACGCGCTCTCGATACCCTATACCTATTACGAACACGCCCCCGCCCATTCCATGGAGGACTGCGCGGAGTTTGACAGGATGTTCAATATCCCGTCGGATGTTTCCCACTGCAAAAACATCTTCCTTTCCAACCGTCAGCGCACAGCTTTCTATCTTGCGCTCATCGACGGGGACAAGCGGTTTTCCACAAAGGATTTCTGCAAAAGCCTGTACATTTCCCGGGTATCCTTTGCGAAAGAGGAGGACCTGATGGAACTTCTCGGCTGCTACCCCGGTTCCGCCAGCCCCCTGGGATTGATTTTTGACACCCAAAGAAGGATTACCCTGGTCTGCGACGAAAGCCTTAAAGGAAAGCGGTCGCTGCTTCTGCACCCGTTGGACAATACCGCCACGGTGGAAATCGCCAGGTCGGATTTTTTTGATGTGTTTTTAAAACACACCGGGCATGTGCCGGTATTTACCGACACCTTCGGGGACGAATCGGCGAAACATTCATAGATTTATTAACGTGTACTACATGGAGGATTCACATGGACAAGAAAACCCTTGCAGCGATGATGGACCACACCCTGCTCAAAGCCGTTGCCACGCCGGAACAGATTGACAAGGTCTGCGAAGAGGCGAAGCAAATCGGCGCGGCGTCCGTCTGCGTCAACCCCTGCTATGTGGAGCGGGTGGCAAAGAATCTCGCAGGCAGCGGTGTTTTAACCTGCACCGTCGTCGGCTTCCCGCTGGGCGCTTCGGCGACCGCCGTCAAGGCGTATGAAACCGCCTATGCCGTCAGCCAGGGGGCGGACGAGATCGACATGGTCATCAACGTCGGTATGCTCAAGGCGGGGGATCTGGAGTTCGTCGCCAAGGACATTAAGGCCGTGGTGGAAGCCGCCGCGGGCAGGCTCGTGAAGGTCATCATCGAGACCTGCTATTTGACGGATGAAGAAAAGGTCGCCGCCTGCCAGTGCGCCGCCGCTGCGGGGGCGGACTTTGTGAAAACCAGCACCGGATTCGGCACCGGCGGCGCCACTGCCCACGACGTGGCGCTGATGAAGTCCTCCATCCCCGAAAGGATGAAGGTCAAGGCCTCCGGCGGCATGCGCACCCTTGCGGACGTTCTGCCTAATTTAAAAGCAGGCGCGGACCGTCTGGGCGTTTCCGCCAGTTTGGCGATTCTTGCCGAGCTGGACGACTAAAGTAAACCCTTCCCGGCAAAAGCCGGGAAATTCAATTGAGAGAGAAGAAAGACACAACATGGAAAAGCATATCACAACTGAAAGGCTGAATGCCCTTTCCGCCAGGTTCAACGCGGATAACGCCGCAAAAGCATCCATGAACGCCGTGGTGAAAAACGGCGTCGCCGCTTCGGCGGTTTCTTACGACCTGCCGCGGAAGATCAACCCCGTCTGCTCTGTGGAAGTCACCGAAACCGGCGAAATCACCAACCAGAAGTCTTCCGGACGCTGCTGGATGTTCGCGGCGCTCAACGCCATGCGCACCACCGCCATGCGCAAACTGAACGTGGACAATCTGGAGTTTTCCCAGGCGTACCCGCTGTTTTTCGACAAGCTGGAGCGCTCCAACTACTTCCTGGAAAGTATCATCAACACGCTTTCCGAACCCCTTTCCGGCCGCCTTGTGCAGCATCTTTTGAGCGCGCCTCTGGGTGATGGCGGCCAGTGGGACATGTTCGCAAACCTGATTCAAAAGTACGGCGTGGTCCCCAAAAACCACATGCCGGAGTCCTTCCACTCCAGCAACACCGCCAACATGAATAAGTTCCTCACGTTGAAGCTTCGCCAGTTCGCCAAAGACCTTCGCGAGGCGGGAACGAAGGACGAAGGCGCGCTTCGCGCCATGAAGGACGGCATGATCGAAGAGATTTACCGCATGCTGTGCATCTTCCTCGGCACGCCGCCTGCCGAAGTGGTGTTCGAAGCCAGGGATAAGGACAAGCACTTCCTGCGCATCGGCCCGGTGTCGCCTGTGGAATTCTTCAATCAGGTGGTGGGCTGGGACCTTTCGGAATACGTCAGCCTCATCCACGCCCCCACGGCGGATAAACCTTTTTACCGCACCTACACCGTGGATTTCCTCGGAAATGTGGTGGACGGTCAGGAAATCCGCTATCTGAACGTGCCCATCGACGAGCTCAAAGATGCCGTCGTCGCCCAGCTGAAGGACAATGTGCCCGTCTGGTTCGGGTGCGACGTGGGTCAGTGGCTCGAACGCGAGCTTGGCACCATGTACCTTTCCGGCATGGACTACGAAGGCGTGCTGGGCGTCAGCTTCCCCATGACGAAGGCCGAAAGGCTGGATTACGGCGAAAGCCGCATGACCCACGCCATGGTGTTCTACGGCGTGAACCTCGACGAAAATGGCAAGCCCGACCGGTTCAAGGTCGCCAACAGCTGGGGCGACGACCGCGGCCAGAAGGGCTGGTACATGATGGAGGACAAGTGGTTCGACGAGTACCTCTATCAGGTGCTCATCCACAAGAAGTACCTCAAAAAAGAGCATCTTGAGGCGCTTTCCACCGAGCCCATCCACCTGGACCCCTGGGACCCCATGGGCGCGCTGGCAACCATCAAAGACGAATAACGAAGCACGGGCAGGGAGCAACCCCTGCCCGTTTCCTGTTTCACAAGCCTTCGGATTTACATAATTCGGCCCTTTTGGTGCATATCCATAATGGAAGTAAAATTTGGGAGGGCCAACCATGGAAACCCAGAAGGTATTGATCAACACAGAGTCCGCGCCGGTCGTCGTCACCGACCGGACGGAAGCCAAGGGGGTGCTTTCCCCGCCGGCGGGCATGCCCGCCATCGAGCGCATACTCTCCGTTACAGGCTCTGCCACCGCCGACGCAAAGCCCGCCCACGGCGCGTTTGCCGTGACCGGTCAGGTGACGCTGCTGGTCATGTATCAGGAGGGCGGAAGGACCCACGGATTCACCTCTGTGGCGGACTATTCCAGAGAGGTCAAATGCTCCGCCGTCATGGAAGGCTGCCTGTGCAGCGTGAACGCCGCCCTGGGCGAAATTACCTACACATTGGAAGGCGGCGCCGTGGCGGTGAACGCCACCGTGCTGCTCAACTGCATGTGCGGCACCACAGAGAGCGTCTATGCCCTGACCGACCTGCGCCCCGACGCCGA
>JBMNTW010000105.1:0-6244 GCA_050945935.1 Christensenellales bacterium | reverse complement strand
CAGCAGATTGCGGACGGGGCATCCGCTCTTGCCACGGGCAGCACCGAGCAGGCGGCCACCGTCGAGGAGTTCAGCTCCACCATCGCGGCTTTGAAGGAACACGCGGACCAGAGCGCGAAGATGGCGGTAAAGACCCAGAAGGACATCGAAAAGGTCGGCACGCTGATGCTGGAAGGCCTGGACTCCATGGACCGCATGACCCGGGCGATGGATGCCATCGACGCTAGCAGCCAGCAGATCGCCAGCATCATCAAGGTGATTGAAGAAATCGCCTTCAAAACCAACATCCTTGCCCTGAACGCGGCGGTGGAGGCTGCCAGGGCCGGCACGCACGGCAGGGGCTTTGCCGTGGTCGCCGACGAGGTGCGCAACCTCGCAAGCCAGAGCGCCACCGCCGCCAAGGAAACCGCCGAGCTCATCGGCACCAGCGTGGACCACGTCCAGTCCGGCTCCGCGATTTTGAAAGAAACCGCGAACAGCATCAAACAGCTGGGCGGCATCGCGGAAGCGAACGTCGACCAGATGAAGCGCCTGAGCGAACTGTTCCAGCGGCAGGAGCAGCTGATTGCGGACCTGAACGCAGGCATCGACCAGATTGCCGGCGTGGTGCAGACCAACGCCTCCACGGCGGAGGAGAACGCCGCCGCGTCCCAGGAAATGAGCATGCAGAGCGTGCAGCTCAACGAAATCGTGGGCAGGTTCAAAATCCGGGAAGACAACGTGTAAGCAGCGAATAAACCAAAACAGCGATCCGCAGGCTTCTGCGGATCGTTTGTTTAGCATCATGTTATCACAAAGAAACCCTCATTCCCGCGCGGCTGGAAAGGGGCAAAGGTGGGAATAGCTATTCTGTTCGGATTGCCGGTTAACACCCTTTCGGCGGTTCGGGCAACGGTCAAAACGGGTCATAAAACGGCGTTTTCTGGGCAATACTCTTTGGCTTGCAAAGCGGCAGGATGCTGGTATATACTACTATAGATTGTTTTACGGTCATAATACAGGCTCAAAAGCGCGTTTTGACGCGGTTTGAAGCACGATACCAGTCTTTTCAAAGGGGAACTGCATTGAAACGAGTTGTGGTTGACGCATTCGGCGGCGATAACGCCCCGGTGGATATCATTGCGGGCTGCGCCATGGCGCTTTCCGAAATTTCCGACCTTTATCTGATTCTCACGGGCGACGAAGAACGAATCGAGCAGGAGCTAAAAAAGCACACCGGCATCGACAGAAACAGGGTGGAGGTCCGCCACGCGCCGGACGTCATCACCAACAACGAGCATCCGGTCAACGCCGTCCGCAGGAAAAAGGAATCCTCGCTGGTCAAGGCGCTGGAAGCCGTCGCCAACAAGGATGCGGACGTGTTCGTTTCCGCCGGTTCCACCGGCGCGGTGCTGGCGGGCGCCACGTTCATCGTCCGCCGCATCAAGGGCATCAAGCGCCCCGCGCTGGCGCCGGTTCTGCCCACCAAGAAGGACCACGACGTGATTTTGATCGACTGCGGCGCGAATGTGGACATGAAGCCCGCCAATTTGCAGCAGTTCGCGGTGATGGGCGCGGCTTACGCCGAGCGCATCATGGGCATCAAGAACCCCAGGGTGGGCCTTTTAAACAATGGCGCGGAAGCGGAAAAGGGCTGCGAGCTGACCAAGGAAGCCTACAAGCTCCTGCAGGAAACGCCCGTGAACTTCACCGGCAACTGCGAGGGGAGGGACATTCTCTCCGGCGATTTTGACGTTGTCGTTTCGGACGGTTTCGCGGGCAATGTCGCCCTGAAGACCATCGAGGGAACGGCGATGATGGTGATGTCCGTCATGAAGCGGGAACTGATGGGGGGCATCGCGTCCCGCATCGGCGCACTGCTCGCCCGCGGCGCCTTCAAGCGCATCAAGGCGAAGATGGACTATTCCAGCCACGGCGGCGCGCTTCTTCTCGGCATTGACGGCGGCATCATCAAGGCCCACGGCAGTTCCGACGCGAAGGCCTTTGCCGCCGCGCTGCATCAGGCTGTAAAGTTTATCGACGGTGACGTCGTAAACATAATCCGGCAGAGCATCGAATCGATGGCCATGCCGGAGGAATCCTAAGGTTTATCAGCAATTATTCAAGTGTTATTGAAAGGAGCATGTATCATGTTCGAAAAAATCAGGGCAATCGTCGCCTCCCAGATGAATGTGGACGAAGACCAGGTCACCATGGAGACCAACCTGGTGGAAGACCTGAAGGCGGACTCTTTGGACGTTGTGGAGCTCATCATGGACCTTGAGCAGGAGTTCGATCTGGAAATCCCGGATGAAGACCTTCCCAAAGTAACCACCGTGAAGGAGATTGTGGACTACATCCAGGCCCGCAAGTAAATCATGGGGAAACTCGAGGAACTTCAGTCGCGCATCGGCTACGCGTTTCAGAACAGGGCCCTTCTGAAAATGGCGCTGACCCACACGTCCTACGGTTCGCCCAGCCACAACCAGAGGCTGGAGTTTCTGGGCGACGCCGTGCTCGGCCTCTATGCCGCCAACGAGCTATACCGCTCCTGCCCCGGCATGAAGGAAGGGGAAATGACCCGGGTAAGGGCCGCTTCGGTCTGCGAAAGCGCTCTTTTTGAAAACGCAGGCGCGTTCTCCCTGGGGGAGTACCTCTACCTCGGCAAAGGTGAGGAACTGGGCGGCGGCAGGCAGAAGCCCTCCATCGTGGCGGACGCTTTCGAGGCGCTCACCGCGGCGATTTATCTGGACGGCGGCGCGGAAGCGGCATTCGCCTTCGCCCGCAGGTTCGTGCCCATCCGCGTTCGCGCCAACGAGCGGGTGATCGACTGCAAAACCCGGCTTCAGGAAGTGCTGCAGAAAAACGGCACGGCGGATATTCGCTACGAACTGGTGGACGAGCGCGGGCTGGACCACAACAAGTGGTTTGTCTGCGAAGTTTTGAAAGACGGCTGCTCATTGGGACGGGGCGAAGGGCGCACCAAGAAGGAAGCCGAGCAAAAAGCCGCAAAGCAGGCCCTCGAACGGCTCAGCGAACAGGGCGAAAACTAAGTGAACCCAACCGGCGCGGTCAAACAGACCGCGCTTTTTTGCGCATTTTAGCGGCTTTTCGCCTTCATTGCGAAAGCAGTGCCAGGCATGTTATAATCTACAAGTTGTAAGTATGAAACAGAGGTGTAACATGCTGCTGACCAAGCTGGAGCTTTTCGGCTTCAAATCCTTCGCCAACAGGGTCGAGATCCGCTTCGACAAGGGCATCACCGCCATCATCGGCCCCAACGGAAGCGGCAAGAGCAACATCGCGGAATCCATGCGATGGGTGCTTGGCGAGCAGTCGGCAAAGAGCCTGCGCGGCGCCAAGATGGAGGACGTGATCTTCTCCGGCACCCAGGTCAAGCGGCAGATGGCATATTGCGAAGTCCAGCTCACGCTGGACAATTCCGACCGCCTGCTCCCCGTGGACTACGCAGAAGTGCAGATCACAAGGCGCGTGTACCGCTCGGGAGAGAGCGAGTACTTCATCAACCGCACTCCCTGCAGATTGCGTGACATTGTGGACCTTTTCCGGGACACCGGCATCGGCAAGGAAGGCTACTCCATCATCGGTCAGGGCAGGATAGACGATATCCTCTCCTCAAAATCCGAAGACCGGCGCGCCATCTTCGAAGAAGCCGCCGGCATTAGCAAGTACCGCGCGCGCAAGGATGAAGCGGAGCGCAAGCTTGCCGCCACGCGCGCCAATCTCGTCCGCATCGGAGACATTGTGGACGAGCTGGCTACAAGGCTCGACCCGCTTTTCGAGCAGAGCGAAGTCGCCAAGCAGTATTTAAAACTCAAAGAAGAACTTAAGGCAATCGAACTCAACGCCTTTTTGCACCAGTACGATCGGGCAAAAGCGAAAATCACCGCCCAGCAGGAGCAAATCGCGGACCTGACCGCCAGAGAGGAAGGGCTCCTCGCAAAAGCGGCGGAGCTCATCGCCAACGCTGCTGTGGAGCAGGACGCCGCGCGACGGATGGACGGCCTGATATCCGCCCGCCAGAGCGAGCTTTTAGAACTCACCCGACGGGTGGAACAGCAGGACGGCGAGAGCCGCGTGTTGACAGAGCGCGCCGAACGCCTGCAGCAGGACGCGGACGACGCGTTAAAGCTAGCCGCCGAACAGAACCAAAGGGCGGAGTCGCTGAATCAGGAACTCGAAAACCTTGCCGCCCAGCGGGATGAAACGGCGAAAAAGCTTTCAGACCTTTCTGTGGACGTGCAAAAGCGCGAGCAGGAGCTTTCTTCGCGCATCGATGCAATCGCGCAGAGGGAAGAGGAACTGGAGCGCCGTAAGGAGCGCATCATCGAGGCGATGAACCGCCTTTCCTCGGCAAAAGTCCAGTCCTCCCGCCTGCAGACCATGATGGACAACCTCGCCCAGCGGGAAGCAGAACTTCTGCCCGCCATCGAAGCGGCAAAAAGGGATGTAAACGAGATTTCCGAAGAAAAGAAGGAACACGAGGAAAAAGTCCGTGCCGCCGCGGGCGCCCTTTCCGTTCTGCAGGAAGAGAGTGAAGCCGCAAGAAAAGCCATCGAGCAGGCGGCGGAGCTGAAGGCGGAAAACATCGCAAAACTGAGGGAGCTGGAAAGGGAAGCCGCAGCATTAATTTCCAGAGAAAACCTGCTCAGGGAAATGCAGCGGGGCTTTGAGGGCTATTACGCAGGCGTGAAGAACCTGCTGAAGGACTGCGCCAAAGGGCTGGTGGGCCCCGGCGTGCTGGGCGTGGTGGCGCAGCTGATGCGCGTGCCCGAAAAGCTGGTCAAACCGGTGGAATACGCTTTAGGCGCAGCGTTACAGAACATCGTCACGGTGGACGAGAACGCCGCGAAGCGCGCCATCGAGCATTTAAGAAAGAACAATTACGGCAGGGCAACCTTCCTGCCGCTGACTGCCATCCGCCCCCGGGTGTTGACGGAGGAGGAGCGCGCTTCGTTGAAGAACTTCCACGGCGTGCTGGGCGTGGCGAGCGACTTGGTGGAAACCGACCCGAAGTTCAAAAATATCTGTGAAAACCTTTTAGGCCGCACCGTGGTGGTGGAGGACATGGCTTCCGGCATCGCCCTCGCGAGGGACACGCGCAACGCCTTCCGCATCGTCACGCTGCTGGGGGACATCATCCACACCGGCGGTTCCATCACCGGCGGCAGCGCCCAGAAGAAGGAAACGGGCCTTTTAGGGCGGGAAAACGAAATCGAACGGGTGCAAAAGCGCATCCAAGAGATAGAAGAAGAAAAGGCGAAACTGGCCGAGAGGGAAGCGCAGGCGGAGCAGGCCGCCAGAGCCGCCGCGGCAGAGATGGAGCGCATCGGCAGGCGCATCCAGGAAGGGCGCATCGCCCTTGCCCAGCTTGCGGAAAAGGGCGAAACGCTGGAGTTGCTTTTCAACCAGCAAAGCAGTCTGCTGAAGGAAAGGCTCACAGAGCAGGAGCGGCTTCGCGAAACGGGAGAGGACATCAAAAACC
The DNA here is from genome assembly GCA_050945935.1 of Christensenellales bacterium. Lineage (GTDB taxonomy): Bacteria > Bacillota > Clostridia > Christensenellales > CALWSW01 > CALNBC01. The sequence continues at coordinate 759 of JBMNTW010000105.1, read as the reverse complement.
AGCTTTCGGAGATTGAAAAGCTCCAGTCCAGCCTGGAAGACAGCCGGCAGGTCTCGGAAAAGGACGCGGAAAGCGCCCAAACGGAAATCGCCGCCATGCGCGCCGAGCGCGAAGGGCTGACGGAACAGCTCAACGCGGCGCGGATGGAGCATTTGTCCCTCAAAAAGGAACACGAAGCCCTCATTGCCCAGTGCGAAAGGCTGCAAAAAGAAGCCGCCGCCGCAAGAGCCGCCTTTGAAGCTGCGAAAAAGCGCAACGAAGAGGCGATTGCGCAGCTGCAGGAACTGCTTAAAAAATCCGGCAGGCTGGGCGAAACGATTGCCGCCATGCGCAAGGAAAGCGAAGAACGGCTTTCGCAGATCCGCGAAAGCGAGCAGAAGAGGGACGAAAGCCTTGCCCACGCCAAAGAACTTGAAGAACAGGCGGAAGAATGCCGCAAGGAAGCGGAAGCGCTGAAGGACAGCCGGCATCAGGCGGAACTGGCAAAAAGCAAACTGGAAACGGAACTGACCGCGCTTCAGAACCGCATCTGGGAAGAATACGAGCTGACCTACGAAGGTGCCGCCGCCTATAAAACCGGCGTTTCCTTCACATCCTCCCAGCGCCAGACCGACCAGATTCGAAAGGAAATCCGCGCGCTGGGCGAGGTCAACGTCAACGCCATCGAGGACTATAAAAACGTCAAAGCCCGGTACGACGAGCTTTACGCCCAGCAGCAGGACCTGATCAAGGCGGAAAGGGACCTTTCGGTGCTCATTG
>JBMNTW010000104.1:0-6283 GCA_050945935.1 Christensenellales bacterium | reverse complement strand
GTGGCTTCGTCAGTTCGACGGAGGAGCTCTTCACAGGGGCGTACATGATACTCACGCCCAATGCGCGCACCAGTCTGGAGCTGCTCGAAACACTGAAACACTTCTTTATGGACATCGGCTTTGCCGGGCTGACCTTTTCCACCCCCGACGAGCACGACCGCATCATCGCGTACACGTCCCAGCTGGCGCACATCACATCCAGCGCCTATGTCAAATCGCCGGAGGCGATGCTGCGGCGCGGCTTTTCCGCCGGCAGTTTTAGGGACATGACCCGCGTCGCCCGACTGGACGAAGACATGTGGACGGAGTTGTTCTTAGGCAACGCCGACCACCTCACCACACAGCTGGAAATCCTGATTGACAATTTAAACGAGTATCTTTCCGCCCTGAAGGAAAAGGACGAGGCGAGACTCCGCGACCTTTTGCGGGAAGGCAGGGAGAAGAAAGCCGCCGCCGGAGGGAACTGACATGACCCAAAGGGTTACCATACACACCAAACAGCAATATGATGTCATCATCGGTTCCAATCTTTTAAAGGACTGCGGCGAGCTTATTAAATCCGCAACAGGGCTTTGCCGCGTCGCGGTGGTGACGGACAGCACCGTCAACCGCCTGTACCTTCCCGCGGTGGAAGAAAGCCTGAAACGGGCGGGGTTTGAGGTTTGCTCCTTCGCCTTCCCCGCCGGGGAAGAGTCCAAGACCATGACAACCCTTTCCGCCGTCTTGGAGTTTCTGGCGCAACACCAGCTCACCAGAACGGACTGCGTCGTCGCCCTGGGCGGCGGCGTGGTGGGGGATCTGGCGGGATTCGCTGCAGGGTGCTACCTGCGGGGTGTGCGGTTTGTGCAGATTCCCACGACGCTTCTTGCGGCGGTGGACTCCTCCGTCGGCGGAAAGACCGCGGTGGACCTGACTGCCGGCAAAAACCTTGCCGGCGTGTTCCATCAGCCTTCAGCGGTGATTTGCGACACGGACTGTTTAAACACCCTTTCAGAAGAAACTTTCGCCTGCGGCGTTGCCGAGGCTGTCAAAACCGGCGTGCTGCACGGCGAAGGACTCTTTTCCCTGCTGGAAACGGGTAAAACGAAGGAGAACATCGCGGATATCATCGCCCGCTGCGTGGCGTTTAAGGCGAAAGTGGTGGAGTTGGACGAGTTCGAAACCGGCATCCGGAAAATCCTGAACCTGGGGCACACCGTGGGTCACGCGGTGGAAAAATGCAGTGAATATACGATTCCCCACGGTCAGGCGGTTGCCATCGGCATGGCGGTCATTGCCCGAAGCGCCGCAAAGCTCGGGTACTGCAGCGGGGAAATAGCAGACCGCATTCTGAACGCATTGCGGAGCTGCAACCTTCCCATTTCAACCGACTTTTCCGCAAAGGCACTTGCGGAAGCGGCATTGCAGGATAAAAAGCGCGCCGGCGGAAACATCACCCTCGTCATACCGAAGGGCATCGGCAGCTGTGTGCTGGAAAAGATGCCGGTGGAACGGCTTTTGCCCGTCATCGAAGCGGGACTGGAGGGCTGACATGAACGTAGCAATCACGCCCGCCCCCCTTTGCGGCACCCTTCCGGCGATTCCATCCAAGTCCGACGCCCACAGGCTGCTGATTTGCGCAGCCCTGGCGGACGGTCCCACGGAACTCGTCCTTTCCCAAAGTTCAGAGGACATTGACGCTACCGTCAACTGCCTGCGGGCGCTGGGGGCGAACATCAAGTGGATGGAAAACGGACTTCTCGTCCAGCCCATAGAGAGCCCCGCCGGCGTTCCCGTTCTGGACTGTGGTGAAAGCGGCTCAACCCTGCGCTTTCTGCTGCCCGTGGCAGCGGCAGTATGCGAACGGGCAACCTTCACAGGCCGGGGCAGGCTGCCGGAACGCCCCCTTTCCCAGCTGATCGAAGCGCTCAAACCCCACGGTGTGGATTTTTCCTCGAACAAGCTTCCCCTGACCACCAAAGGCCTGCTCCAAAGCGGCACGTTCGCCCTTCCCGGCAACGTCAGCTCCCAGTATATCACCGGTCTGCTACTGGCCCTGCCCGTGCTTTCGGGGGACAGCACCATTAAGCTGACCACAGCGCTTTCCTCCGCGGCATATGTGGACATTACGCTGAACGCCCTTCAAACATTCGGCGTGACCATCGAACGGCTGCAGGACGGATTTCTCGTCCCCGGCGGCGGCCGGTTCCGCTCGCCTATAAAAGTTCAGGTGGAGGGCGACTGGTCCAACGCGGCGTTTTTTCTTTGCGCCGCTGCCATCGGCGGAAAGATCACCGTCACCGGATTGAACCAAACTTCGCCGCAGGGGGACAGGCGCGTGGTGACCATCCTTCGCCGCTTCGGGGCGCATATTTGCGAAACCGAAAGCGGCATCACCGCCAAACGCTCCAATCTTTCCGGCTGCGAGATCGACATCAACGAAACCCCCGACCTTCTGCCCGCTCTGGCGGTGGTTGCCGCCTTTGCGGAAGGGGAGACGCGCTTCGTCAACGCCGCGCGGCTTCGGCTGAAGGAGAGCGACCGGTTGACATCCACCGCAAACCTCATCAACGCCCTGGGAGGTCAAGCGACGGAGCTGCCGGACGGCCTTGTGGTGCACGGCAAGCGCCTCACCGGCGGCACGGTGGACAGTTTTCACGACCACCGCATTGCCATGGCGGCGGCGGTGGCGGCAACGGGATGCAGTCAGCCCGTCATCATTCTGGACGCCGGGGCGGCGGCAAAGTCATACCCCGCGTTTTACGACGATTTGAAGAAGCTGGGAGGGAACGTAAATGTCCTCTGAGTTCGGAAAAATTTTAAAAGTAACGGTGTTCGGGCAGTCCCATGGCAGGGCCATCGGCGTGGTGATGGATAATCTGCCCGCAGGCGAAACCATCGACGAGGCGGAGCTTCTGGCGTTCCTTTCACGAAGAAAACCCGGCGGCGCCCTTGCCACCCAAAGGAAGGAGGAGGACGTTCCCGTTTTCCTTTCCGGCGTCGTCAACGGCAAAACCTGCGCAAGCCCACTGTGTGCCATCATTGAAAACAAGGACGCGCATTCCCCGGATTACGAAAATCTAAAAGACGTTCCCCGCCCCTCCCACGCGGATTATGCCGCCTTCGCCAAATGGGGAAAAAACGTGGACATGCGCGGCGGCGGGCACTTTTCCGGCAGGTTGACGGCGCCTTTGTGCATCGCCGGCGGCATCGCAAAGCAGATCCTTGCCCGGCGCGGCATCTTCGTGGGCGCGCACCTGGCGGAAGCCGGAAACGAGCAGGACGAATCCTTCCCTTTGCTGCCGAGCAGGGAACTGTTCGAGGAAATTGCCCAAAAAACCTTCCCCGTCATAAGCGACGCCTGCGGCGAAGCGATGAAAGCCGCTATTTCGCAGGCGGCGAAAGAAGGGGATTCGGTGGGCGGCATTGTGGAATGCGTGGTCATCGGGCTGCCCGCGGGGTTGGGCTCGCCCATGTTTGACGGGGTGGAAAACCGCATCGCGCAAGCGGTGTTCGGCATCCCTGCGGTGAAGGGCATCGAGTTCGGCGCGGGCTTCGCCGGCGCGAAAAAGCGGGGCAGCGAGAACAACGACCCCTTCATCATCGACGAAACAGGCAGAATCGTCACCGAAAAGAACGACAGCGGCGGTATCCTCGGCGGCATCACCAACGGCATGCCCGTGGTGTTTCGCGCCGCGTTCAAGTCAACGCCGTCCATCGCTAAACCGCAAAAAAGCGTCTCCCTTTCCGAAAACCGGGAAGTGGAGCTGAAAATCACCGGCAGGCACGACCCCTGTGTGGCGTTGCGGGCGGTGCCGGTGGTGGAGGCTATGGCGGCTATTGTGATACTCGATATGCTCCTGGAGGTGGAATGATGGACCTTTCCGAAATCAGAGAAAACATCGACCGGGTGGACGAGGAGATGCTGAAGCTCTTCATCGAGCGGATGCGCCTGTCCGAACAGGTGGCGCGAATCAAAAAGGAGCAAAACCTGCCGATTCTGAACAAGGCACGGGAACGGGAGATTCTGGCAAAAGTGCAGGAACAGGCGGGGGAACTGGAGCAGTACGCCTATTACCTGTTCCACGATCTGATCGAACTGTCCAAAGCGCGCCAGAGCGAACTGTTCCGCCGCCCGTCTCAAATACGCAGCCAGATCGAACGCGCCCTGTTAAACGGGGAAGAGGTGTTTCCCCGCACAGGCGCTGTCGCCTGCCAGGGCGTGGAAGGTTCGCATTCCCAGGCGGCCTGCGAAAAGCTGCTTCCCAGGGGGAATGTGGTGTTCGTTAAGACCTTCGAGGCGGTGTTCGACGCCGTGGAGTCCGGACTGTGCAGGTTCGGCGTGCTGCCCATCGAAAACAGCGCCAACGGCTCGGTTCGCGCGGTTTACGAACTGCTTCAGCGCAGGCGGTTCTTCATCGTGCGGGCGGCGAACCTGTTCGTCCGCCACGAACTGCTGGCAAACCCCGGCGCGGAGCTTGCAAACATACGCCACATCTACTCCCACGAGCAGGCGCTGGGCCAGTGCAGTAAATTCTTGGCGTCTTTGGGCAGCGGCGTAACGGTCACGCCCTGTGCCAACACCGCCGTCGCCGCCCGTATGGTGGCGGAATCCGGCAGAACGGATTGCGCGGCGATTTCCTCCCACCAGTGCGCAGAACTGTATGGACTGAAAACATTGCACGACGACATTCAGGACAGCGACAACAACTACACCCGCTTCATCTGCATCGCGAAAAATCCCGCGATTTACGCCGGCGCGAACCGCATCAGCCTGATTCTGCCCTGTGAAGACAAGCCGGGCGCACTCTACAGCCTGCTTTCCAAGCTCGCGGTGCGGGGCATCAATATGAGCAAACTGGAAAGCTGCCCGGTGACGGGACGGCATTTTGAGTACATGTTCTTTTTGGAACTGGAGGCATCCGTCAAAGAAAGCGGCGTGCTTTCGATGCTGGAGGAACTGGAAAGCAGCAGCGAAAACTGCATCTTCCTGGGCAACTATTCGGTGGTTTGATATGGAAAGCAAAGTCTATGGTCTCATCGGGCGAAAACTTGGGCACAGCTGGTCGCCGCTGATTCACAAAGAACTGGGGAACCCCGATTACCGGCTCATCGAGCTGGAGCCGGAGGAGCTTCACGGTTTTTTGCGAAGCAGCGCCATCGGCGGGCTGAACGTTACGATTCCATACAAGCGGGATGTGATGGCGTGCTGTGACACTTTGTCCAACCGGGCCAAGGAAATCGGCAGCGTGAACACCATTGTTTCCACACCCGACGGGCTTTACGGGGATAATACCGACGCCAGCGGCTTTTCCTACATGGCACAGCGCGCGAACATCTCATTTACGGGCAAAAAAGTGGTTATTTTCGGCAGCGGCGGCGCGTCGCTCACGGCGCGGTTCGTGGCAGCGCAGCAGGGCGCAAAAGAGGTGGTGGTCGTCTCCCGAAGCGGGGAGGACAATTACCAGAACCTGTACCGCCATGTGGACGCCCAGATTCTCGTCAACGCCACGCCGGTGGGCATGTTCCCAAAAACCGGCGAGTCGGTGGCGGATTTGACCGGCTTCCCACATTGCGAAGGCGTGCTGGACATGGTCTACAACCCCCGAAGGACGGCGCTTTTATTGCAGGCGCAAAGCCTCGGCATCCCCTGTTCAGACGGTTTGCCCATGCTGGTGGACCAGGCAAGAGCGGCGGAGGAACTGTTCCTCGGCAAAGCCATCCCCGACTACGAAAACGAGCGTATCCTCAGGTTGATTCGCGCGGAAACGGAAAACATAGTCCTAATCGGCATGCCGGGCAGCGGCAAAACCACCGTCGCCCAAGCACTTTGCGAGTTGACGGGGCGGGAGACGGTGGACATCGACGAAAAAATCGAGCAGGAAGCGGGCATGACCATCCCCGAAATCTTCGAAAGGTTCGGCGAAGGGGAGTTCCGAAGACTGGAACGGGAGCAGACCGCCAGGTATGGCGCCATGAGCGGCAAAGTCATCGCCACCGGCGGCGGCGTGGTCAAGGACGGCAGGAACCATTCATCCCTGCGCCAGAACGGGCGGATTTACCACATTGTCAGGGACGTCAGCTTGCTTTCCCGCACAGGAAGGCCCCTTTCCCTTTCTGCGGATTTGGAGCAGATGGCAAGGGAAAGACAGCCTCTTTACGAGCGCTTCAGGGACGTGGCGGTGGAAAACACCTCTTCTCCGCAGGAGACCGCAAGGCAGATTTGGAGGGATTTTTGTGAAAGTACTGGTGATTAACGGGCCGAACATCAACATGCTGGGCATCCGCGAGCCGGAAATCTACG
>JBMNTW010000103.1:0-6319 GCA_050945935.1 Christensenellales bacterium | reverse complement strand
TTTTCGATTAAATTATGTAAAGTATGACCAATTTGTGACCATACACATCTACAATCAAATCATTCCGAAGCAGAAATACATCTAAAAACCTAACAAAAACCCAACAGGAGGAATCAACATGTCCAGAAAGATCATTGCGGTCGCCGCGGTCATCATTCTCGCGGCTGTCGGCATCGTCGGCGGAACTTTGGCGTGGTTTACGGATGAAGAGACCGCAATCAACTCAGTCTCTACCGGCAAGATTGATATCAGTGTCTTTGCCTCTGGCACAGAGGTCGAAGAAGGTAGATACGCCGGCTTCACATTTACCAACTTAATGCCCAACGGAACACAATCCGCGCCTCTCAAGATTAAGAACAACGAGAGAACCGCTTGGCTGCGCGCAAAAATCGTTGTTACGTGGAGTGACGAAGGCCTTAATCCGGATACCAAGATTACCTTGGATGTTGGAAGCAACTGGACCAAGAATGATGCCGACGGCTGGTACTATTACCCAGATGCAGTAGAGAAGGACGCAGAAATCACCCTGTTTGAAAACGTTAAGCTCGATTCGTCCGCAGATAGCAACTACGCCGGAAAAACCGTTACCATCAAGGTTTACGTCCAGGCCGTCCAGTTCGAAAACAACACCACACCTGATGCTGGCAGCTGGCCCGAAGATCCCACAATTCCCGAACCTGCCGTTTAATTCTCCCTTTGTCTCCGCAACGCAAAAGGACTCCCTCCCGGGAGCCCTTTTTTTCTACCCTATTCGGAACCTTCCGGGTCCCTTTTTTCATCCCCTTACTCTGCGGTTTCCCGTTCTGAATCGCGCCGGTGGTGCTTTGCGTCATCCTGCGGATGGGCGCGCATCCCGGGCCTATCAGCCGGCAGAAGCAGCATCTTATAAAGCAATAGTCATTTTATTCCCATTTTATACCATTATAAGTACTATGTGACCGTTTTGTGACTGTACAAGACTAGAATGAACCGTTTCACAACGGAGCAGGTCCGTTGGCAAAAAGCTAAGGAGAAGTTCAGAATGTCGAAAAAGATCATTGCAGTCGCTGCGGCCGTCATCATCCTCGCTTCCATCGGCATCGTCGGCGGAACGATGGCGTGGTTTACGGATGAAGCCACCGCCGAAAACGTGTTCACCACAGGCCGTGTCACAGCGAATCTCACCGTCACACCCGGCAACGGTGCCGAAGCGTCCCAAAGCAAACCCGGCGGCGTCAGCTTCAACGCTCTCATGCCCGGCGATACCCTCTTTGAGAAGGTTACCTTTGCGCTGGATCAGAGCAGCGCGGACGCATTCGTGCGCATGAAGTTCACGGTTACCGTAAATGAGGGCGGCGATAAAGTGGTGGATAGAAAGGGCGCAAAAGTCTCTGACGTGATTGCCGGGCATGTCGCCGCAGCCATCCCGAAGGATTGGCAAAAGGGTTCCGACGGCTGGTGTTACCTCAACAGGTCCATGAGCAACTCTTCCTCCGTCGATTTTATCCCCGGCGTGCTGAAGTTCGACGGCGACAAGTTTGATAACAACTTCCAGGGTATAAAATTCTCCATTGAATTTGAAGCCCATGCGATCCAGACCGCGAATCAGAACATTTCCCACCCTTACACCGCGGAAAAACTTGCGAAGCTCGCTTGGCCCGCAAACTGAACGTAACACAAAAGGCCCCCTGTTCGGGAGCCTTTTTTCTTGCCTTTTGGGAAACCCCCTTCCCTTCTTCTTTCACAGTCTGTTCGTTTGGGCGAACGAGCCGGGTTTCGCGCGTTCGCCCTTTCTTCACATCCGCCTTTTAAATGTTCTCGTTCTTCAGGGCGTCGGCGGTGTTTTCGTCTTTGAGCTTGCGGGTGGCGTACACCATCGTGGCGAACACCACCACAAACACGCTGCCAACGGCGATCACCACGCTCGGCCAGGGCAGGAAGAAGCCGGTGGCATAGCCTTCGGTGATGCTTCTGTAAATAAGGTATGTGACCGCCACCGCCGCGGGCAGGCCGAACATCAGCCCCTTTGTGCCGTACATCAGGCACTCGTAGCGCATCATGCGGGAGAACTCGCGGTGCGTCATGCCCACGGAGCGCAGCATGGCGAACTCCCTTCTTCTGAGCATGATGTTGGTGGAAATCGTGTTGAACACGTTGGCGGCGGCAATGAGCGAAATCAGCACGATGAACCCGTAGGAAAACACGTTGATGATCGTTACCACCGCTTTGCTGGTGTCCGCCGATTCGGCGTAGTCGATGAGCATCTCCTCAGAAAGAGAAAGTGCCGTCAGTTCCTTTCGCATATCCTGCGATGCTTTTGTGTGGTCTTCCACTTGGAAGAAGAACGAGGTGCTCAGGTCCTCCTTCTCCCTTTCCAGCGCGGAATAGGGGTAAACGAGCATTAAAGTTGAGAAGGAACCCGTTCCAAGAGGGCCGGTTTCGATTTCCGCGGCGATCGGGTATTCCGTGCCGTCCTCCGCCGTCAGCGTTCCGGAGGCGTTTTTCAGCACGGGAAGGACGTAATAACGCTCTTCCTCCGCGTTGAAGAACTTTTTGGAGTTGAACAGCAGCCCGCCGCCTTGCGAAGCGTCTGCTCCGCTTTGCGCCGCAAGGGCGTCGTAGGACGCCTGGTCAGCGTACAGCACCCAGATGTATTCGTCCAGCGTTTCGGGCAGTTCCTCCCCGTGAAACTGGACGGCATACTCCCGCACCAATGCTTCGGCGGGCACGGAAAACCGCACGTCCCTTGAGGCGAAATAGCTTGCCTGCTGCACGCCTTCAACGGCGCTTAACCGTTCGAACACCTTGCTCGCGGGAACTTCCGCGTCAACATCCAGATAATAGCGCAGGTCGAAGTCGCGCACGTCCACAATATCCTCCACGCCCAGCTGCAGATAGGCGCAGAAGCTGGAAGCGGAAATGAACAGCACCACGCTCATGAAGAGGGAGAACACCGTCGCCCGGTACCTGCGCCTGCTGCGCTTGAAGTTCTTGCGGGCAATCATGCCGGGGAAGCCGAAAAGCCTGTAAATCAGCTTGGAGGTTTTGACTTCCCTGCCCTTGATGTTGATGTCCGCGCTCTGGCGGATGGCGTCCATGGCGGGCATTCTCGTTGCCCTTCTCGCGGGGATCCAGGCGGAAATCAGCACGGTGACCAGCCCCAGCCCCGCGGCGATGGCAAGGGCTTCAAAGGACGGCGCAAGGTGCAGCGTGGCGCCGTAACCGGTGCCCATCATCAGCGCGAAGGAAGGCCAGAGGAGCTTGAGCGTCACGCCGATGCCCAGCATGCCGGCGCCCAGCCCCAGCGGGATGCCCACGAGGGAAAGCGCCGCGGCTTCGAACATCACGCTGGTGCGCAGCTGGCGCTTCGTGGCGCCGATGGAGGAAAGCAGCCCGAACTGGCGGGTGCGCTCGCTGACGGAGATGGAAAACGCGTTGCCGATCAGCGAGATGGATGCCACGAAGATGATGCCTGCGAAGATGGACGCCAGGGCGTACAGCACGCGGTTGAAGACGTTTTCCCCGGACGCGCCGTACATGCGAAGAAGGTCGGCGTTCATGAACGCCATGTCGCTCTGAAGCTCGGTTTTCAGGAAGGACTCGGCGTCCCGGATGTTATGGAGCTTGACGTAAACGTCATAGGTGTGCTCCCCGCCGCCGGTCGAAACGGTGAGCGCGGTGTAGCCGGGGGCTGAAAAATCCTCAAACGTCGGACGGGCGTAGGTTCCCACCACCGTGAAGGTGCGGGTTTCTTTTTCCGTCCATTCCTCCGCCTGCCCGTACTCGCCGGTTTGCAGGGAGACATGCTGCGTCAGTTTCATCCCCTGAATGGTGCGTTCACCCAGGTTCAGGGTGAGTTTTTCGCCCAACGCATAGCGCACGCCGCCGTTGGATGCGAGATGGTCGGGGAGAATGATCTCTGTTTCGTCCTTGGGCATACGGCCGGAAGTCAGGTTCACGGGCATACCGGCTGCAAAATCCCGTTCCATTCCCGCCACGAAAAGATAGGGTTTTTCTTTATTGGCTGTTTTTTCAAGCTTTGCGTAGCCCAGATTCTCAACAGCGTAGGCTGCCGCGACCTTTTCGTTCGTCTGAAGCTCGCCGTTTTCTTCCGCACTGACGGAAAGCCCCGCCACGTGCCAGTCGCCTTGCGTTTCCACCAGCATATCCACCAAAAAGGTGTGCAGACTGGAAACCAGCGTCATCACCGCGGTGAACATGGAAACCGAGAGTATGATGCCCACGATGGTGACAATGGTGCGCACCTTGTTCTTTTTCAGGTTGCGCAGGGTATAGCTGCAGAGGATGTTCATGCGCGGATCACCTCGTCGCGCACGATGCGCCCGTCGTCCAGGGCGATGATCCTGTCCGCCTGCAGGGCGATGTTCTCGTCATGGGTGATGATGATGAGCGTCTGCCCGAAGCGCTTGTTGGACAGTTTAAGAAGCTCCACAATCTCCTGGCTGTTTTTTGAGTCCAGGTTACCGGTGGGCTCGTCCGCCAGCACCACAGCCGGCGAGTTCATCAGCGCCCTGCCGATGGAAACGCGCTGCTGCTGACCGCCGGAAAGCTGGTTGGGAAGGTGCTTTTCCCTGCCCTTCAGGTTCAATGTGGTGAGCAGTTCGTTCAGGCGCTGTTCGTTGACCTTGCGTCCGTCCATCAGCACCGGCATGGTGATGTTCTCGACCACGTTCATCACGGGAATCAGGTTGTAGAACTGGTAGATCAGCCCCACTTCCCGCCTTCTGAAGATGGCGAGCTGTTCGTCGTTCTGGGCGTAAACGTCCCGTCCTTCCACCAGCACCTTGCCGGAGGTGGGCTTATCCACGCCGCCCAGCATGTGCAGCAAAGTGGACTTTCCGGAACCGGACGGCCCGATGATGGCGAGGAACTCGCCCTTTTTCACCGAAAAGGATACGTCGTTCAAAGCATAGACCGCGTTTTCCCCCGAGCCGTATACCTTGGTGAGGTTCTCGGTCCTGAGTATTTCCATGTTGATAGTACCTCCGTTGCATTCAATGCCTATCATGATACCCTTTCGGCCTTACGATTCGGTGACCGGCAAATGACAATACCGTCACAAATCCCCAAAAACAATCCGCCGCTATGCTGGCGGCGGCATTACGGAAATGATTCAAATGCTGGTTTTGTAAAACCGGATGGTGAACTGGGCGCCGCCGTCCCGGGCGTTTTCCACCTTGATGGTGCCGTTCTGGGCGCAAACGATGCTGCGGGACAGGGAAAGCCCAATCCCCGCGCTCCCCTCCGCCGCGCCGCTTCCGCGGTAAAACCGCTCGAACAGCCGGGGAAGCTCCTCCTTCGGAATGCCGGGGCCGCTGTCCTTCACCACGATTTCCGAAAAAATCGCGTTTTCCTGCCAGAAGACGGAAATGCTGCCGCCTTCGGGGGTGTGCTCCATGCAGTTTTTCAGGATGTTGACCAGCGCTTCGGCGGTCCATGCGGCGTCGCCGGTGAAGGACGCTTCATGGTCCCCGTTCAAGAGCAGGGTCTGACCCTTCATGTCCATGGGGACGGCGACGGCGGCAGCCGCCTTTTTCGCCAAAACGCCCAGGCGCACGCGCTCTTTTTTGAATGCCACCCTGCCGGCGTCCAAGCGGGCGAGCTTTAACAGTGCCTCCACCAGCCATTCCATGCGGTCGGTCTGGCGTTCCAGTTTCGTCAACTGCTCCCGCCTTCTGGTTTCGTCCAGCCCCTCCGATTTCAAAAGGGAAATCAGCAGATTGATGCTCGTCAGAGGCGTGCGAAGCTGATGGGAAATGTCCGCCAGGGAGTCGGCAAGGGCGTCCTTCTCCGCGCCGGCGCTTTCCGCCTGGCCCAGAAGCCTGCTGGTGAGCTTGGCGATGCCGTCCGCCAGCGCGGAAAGTTCCCCTTCCTGATAGGAGGAAAGGTCAATGCTTCCGCCGTTGTGCAAAAGCTTGTCCAAATCCCCGCAAAGGCGGGCGATGCGGCGGTACCTTGTCCACTCCGCCCAAAAATGCAGCAGCATAAAAAGCGCCCAGGCAGTCGTGGCGACGATACCCGCCGTTTGACTTAGAAAAAAGCCGGCCGCACAGAGCGCGATGCCCAGCAGGATTCCGATGAGTGCGTCCCTTCGGATTTCCGGATTGCGCCAAAATCCCATGCTAACCCTCCGCCCGGTAGCCCATGCCCCGAACGGTCACGATGAGCTTCGGGAATGTTGGGTCATCTTCGATTTTTTCGCGCAGGCGCTTGATGTACACCGTCAGCGTATTGTCGTTCACGAACTCGCCGCCGGCGTCCCAGATTTCCTCCATCAGGCGGGAGCGGGTGAGAATCTGCCCCTTGCTGGTCCTGAAGG
>JBMNTW010000102.1:0-6340 GCA_050945935.1 Christensenellales bacterium | reverse complement strand
CCTGGGCGCGCAGTGCAGACCCGTTCTACAGACGATGCCGTAGCTGTCCGTCAGCATGAAGCCCACGTCTTCCGCGGAATAGCCGGGAACGTTGAAGCTGACCACCGGCGTGCAGTCCCCTTCGGGAAGCACCACAGAAGCGCCCATGGCGACCAGACCCTTTTTGAGCCTGTTGAGAACAGCGTTGCATGCGTCAAGGTCCAGCGGGTGCTCCTCTGCCCAAGTGAGTGCCGCGAGCAGCCCGTGGAAGGACGGTTCGTTGCCCGTTCCCGCTTCCAGCCTTAACGGCATGGCTTCGGGCATGGTGTCCCTGTCGCTGTGGATGCCGGTGCCGCCCACGAGATGGGGCGCAAGCTGTAAGTTTTCCCGAACCCACAGCCCGCCGGTGCCCTGGGGGCCGAGCAGATATTTGTGTCCGGTAAAGGCCACCATGTCCACCCCCCAGCTTTCGGCGTGCAGGGGAATCCAGCCCAGGGTTTGGGAAGCGTCCAGCAGCACCAATGCACCGGCGGCTTTTGCCGCCTTTGCCAGGGAGGACGCGTCGTTCACAGCACCGGTGACGTTGGAAGCATGGGTGAACACCGCCAGTTTGGGCCGGTGTTCGAAAAGCGCTGCCTGCCAGGCGGAAAGCGGCACGCGGCCCGCGCCGTCCGTGTCCAGATAAATCACCTTGACGCCCGCGTTCTGTTCCAGCACATGCAGCGGGCGGATGATGCTGTTGTGTTCCGCCTTGGTGGTGAGCACCACGTCGCCTTTGGTTAAGGAAAGTCCGAAAATCGCCGTGTTCAGCGCCCAGGTGGCGTTACTGCCCAGGGCAATGCGGTCCGGGTTCGAAACGCCCAGACGGGGGGCGAGTTTTTTCCGCACGGCGGAAAAGACGTCAAAATCCTCCACCCCGCCGCGGTGCGCAGCCCCCGGTCGCTCGGAAAGCGCCCTTGCCACGGCTTCCGCCACACAAAGGGGTTTGGGCCAGCTGGTGGCGGCGTTGTTCATGTAAATCAGGCTCATAGCACACCCCTTTCGCCCAGCAGTTCCATGCACTTTTCAAACACAGCCTGAATCAGCCCGGGGCAGCGCTGGATGCGGTTCTTCGAATCCCCCGCAAGGATGGTTTTGCAGGCGTGGCCGCCGTACTCTTTGGTGTACTCCTTGAACCATGCGATGAGCTCTGCGGTCATCGCCCGAAAATCGGGATGCTCCATCTCATCCGGCTCGCCCTTGCCCGCGAAATAGGAAAGCAGACAGCATCCGCCGGACAAGGCGCCGCAAACGTCCATCGTGGTGAAGCCCAGCCCCTCGTTCAGTCCGCCCATGGCGCGAACAAGGTCCGCATTTTCCTTGCCTTCCGCCTCCAGCGCCAGAATCAGCATGATCTGGGCACAGAAAAACCCCTCTCTGGCAAGTTCCAGCATCCTGTCAAAAAGGTCCATCCCCTGTCACGTCCTTTCGCATATGGCAAGATAGTAGCCGCATGTTCTGCCCTTCGCCAAGTCGCAAAGCGCGTCCGCCGTGCCGTTCCAGATGCACTCGATGAAGTACTTCTTCCATTCCTCCGTTTCGTCGCAAAAAGCGCGTATGCGAAAACCGGTTTTTTCGATTTGTGCTTTTGCTTCGTCCATGCTTCCGAAAAACACGTCCGAAAGCAGGAGTTTTCCGCCCTGTTTCAGCAGCCTGTAAGCCTCTGCCAGCGCTTTTTCCGGACTGCCGGACACATAAAACACGCATTCGGAAATCACGGCGTCAAAACTGCCGTCCGAAAAGGGGCAGTTCAAAAAGTCGCCCTGCATGATGCCGCCGCCTGCCGCCTTGTCGATGCCGATCACGTCGAACCCCAAAGAGCGAAGGAGCGAAACGGTTTTCCCCTCTCCCGCGCCCATATCCAGAATTTTGCAGGGATCGAGTTTTGCAAGCGCAAGCAGGCGCTTTGTGAGCGCTTCTCCTCCGGGATGCTGGGTCACTATTTGTCCTCCAGCGCCTTTTCCACAGAAAGGACTTTGCCTAAAGCGAGATCCTCCGGCACATAGATGAAGCCGCACTTGGGGCAGACGGGCAGTTCCACGGGAAAGGCATTGTCCAGATAGCTGAAGGTGGCGGAACCCTTCACAAGGGGAACCTTGCACTTGTTGCAAGAGAGCTTTCCAAGGGGGTCCACCGTGTAATACGTCTTGTTCCGTTCCATGTTTGCCCTCACTTGACGATCATGCGGTGGCTGTACGCCCCGCGGACGATGTAACCGTCTTCCTTCTCCTCAAACTTCACCCAGAAGGTCACGTTGCCGATGCGGTGGCGGGTGATGAGAAGGTTGGTCTCGCTGTCCAGCACCGCGTCGCCCGATTCGCGGTACGCCTGCATGACGGCGTACACGTCCGAGTCCAGAATCATGCGGTCGTCCATCTGAAGGCGGGCTTCTTCAGTAATGGTGAGCGCAAAGCCCCAGTCTTTTTCCATCTCGTCCTCACCCCACAGTTCTTTCAGAAGGCTGTTTTTAAGCCGCAGGCGGTTGCGGCGCTTTTCGCTAATGTCCGGCGGATTTTCCGCCGATGAGCCGTAAACCAGTTCCAAAATGTGCGTAGATGCATGGCCTTCCCTGGCAAACCTGTCCCTGCACGCCATGCAGTAGGTGACAAAGGGCGCGTTAGAACGGGAAACGCAGGATTGTGCGAGTTCGTGCGCCACTTCGCGGTTGGCGTAGGAAACCAGCCCGCCGTAGCCGCAGCAGGGGCTTTGATCGCCTGAATATTCGGTTTCGATGAGCTCCAGTCCAAGGTTTTGCGCCAGCGTTCGCACCGCTTTTTGGGTCTTTTCGTTGCCCCTGGCGCCGCAGGAATCGTGGATCGCCACGGACTGATGCTCTTTTTTCGCGGTTTCGGGAAGCCCGATTTCGTTCAGCACGTCCCACACGCCCAGAATTTCTTTTTCAAGGCTGTCTCCCAATGTTTTTTGGCAGGTGGGGCAGCCGGCGATGATTTTCGGCTCGCCGAACTTCGCGATTTCGGCTCTTAAAGCGTCGCAGGTTTCGCCGAACAGCTCGTATCGCCCCGCCCAGTAGGCGATGGCGCCGCAGCAGCCCAAAATAAGGGCCACACCGCCGTTCAAACGCCTGCAAAGGTCCTCATACGCCCGTTTTACCGTTTCCGGGGCAACAGCCCCTGCCTGACAGCCGGGGAAGAACACGTACGCGCAGGTCTCAAAGCCCGACTGCGGACGGGAAAGGAAAGCTTCTTCGTTGGAAAACAGCATGTCCTGCAACGCGAACTCGTGGGGTGCCAAGGGCATTTTGCCCGTTGCCACCATATTCTCCCTGGCGATGTGGCAAACGTCCGCCAAATCGTACCCGAGGGGGCAGGTGACGGAGCATTGCCCGCACAGGGCGCAGGAGTTGATGGGCTTGTTCATCATGTGGTCGCCCATGATGATGCTGACGTTGTTGTAAATCTCCCTCGTCAGCTGGCGGGGGTACTTTTTGTAATGCCGCAAGTACGCGCAGCCCTTGGCGCATTCCTCGCAGCTGCACTCGATGCAGCGTGAAGCCTCTTTTTTTGCTTCTTCGGCGCCGTAACCTTCGCCTTCGGGAATGCGGGAGGACGGCTCCACCTCTTCCATGTTGGTGTAAAGCCTGCTTGTCACTACCCCCTCCATTCCGCGGCTGGTGGCAGGGTCCATGTTTTGCGCCAGCCGGTCCACCGAAACGGCGGCGCGCTTGGCGTCAAACAGCGTAAAAAGCACGCCTTCGGTATTCGAAAGCGGCGCGATGACCCTTAAGTCCGTCAGAAGGGTCACCTCGTCCGGCTCGTGTTCCGAATCCAGTGTTTTGGAAAAGGCGCGGGAAGCGCACAAAATGTCGAACCTGCCGCGCTGTTCTTCAAAAAGCGCCGGGGTCAGCTGTGCGTGTTTGACCAGCGCAATATCCATCTGCTCCAGCCGGGCTGCTTCGGCGGCTGCTTCCGGTTCGGTTAAAAAGGGCGCGGCCTTGCGAATGATTGCTGCCGCGTTTTCCTCTTCGCAGAAGAAGGTGACGGGGTATGCCTTGTTTGCCAGTTCCCCCGCCAGGGCAAGGGAAAACAGATCCGCGCCGAAGATGGCGACGGTTTTTTTCTTTTTGATTTTGAGCATGCCGCGGCCGGACTTCGCCGCGCCCAGCGTCATGCAGGCACGCTCCAGCGCGCCGATATGCACGCCTTCGCCCAGTTCCGCCAATCGGCAGGCGCCTTCGCAGGGCGCTTCGCAGCCCCTGGAAAGGATGAAGGGAAAAGGCGCGATGCGCTCCAGTTGGGCTCTTGCTCCGGTAAAGTCGCCCTCCTTCATGGATTTGACGAAGGCTCTGGCGTCCAGCTTCAGCGGGCAGGCGGCGGCGCAGAAGGCCGGTTCGTCCCGAATGCAGACGTTTTCCCGTTCTTCCAGCTCCTGCTTACTAAACATTTGCTTTTGCCTGTATACCCTTGTGGAGCGTTCCTCGAATTCTTTCATGATTGACCTCGAATGATAACAAGACGCAGTTAAGTTAACGCGAATTGCAAAATGGTGAATAGAGAGGCGGTTTCCCGCCTCTCTATTATCTCATACAGATCATGTTCCAGAAAGAGTATACTTTTGGTCTTAGACCTTCTTCAGAGCCTCCAGCACCACTTCGGGCAGCGCCGGTACGCGGGTGATACGGGCGCCCGTGGCGTTGTAGATGGCGTTCAGGATGGCGGGATGGGGCGCCGTCAACGGAGCCTCGCCGCAGCCGGCAGCGCCGTAGGGGCCTTCGGAACGCGGGGTTTCCTGATAGATGATCTCAATATCGTCCGGAATGTCGTTCGGGTACGGGATGCCGCAGCGGAGCAGGCTGGTGTGCTTAGAGAGGTCCTCAAAGTCCTCAGACAGCGCCAAACCGATGCCCTGTGCCAGACCGCCGTACATGTTGCCGTCCACCACGAGCTTGTTGATGATGGTGCCGCAGTCCGTCACAGCGGTGAACTTCTCGACCTTGACCTTGCCGGTCTCGGTGTCCACAGCCACTTCGGGCAGGAAGATGGTGTACATGTAAACGGAGAAGGGTTCGCCCTGGGAGGTCGCCTGGTCAATGGGATGCGCGGAGCAGTAGGTGGCGACCCAGTTGCCCACATGGTGGGTTTCGATGCCTTCGGCCTTCATCTCGTCGTAGGTGCGGAAGGTGCCGTCCGGCTTCTTCATGGCTTCCACCAGCTTCTCACACGCCAGGCGGATGGCGTTGCCCGTCATGACCTGGGAACGGCTGCCGCCGGCGGGGCCGGAGTTGGGGGCGAGCTTGGTGTCGTTCATGCGCAGGCGGATCTGTTCGGGCTTGATGCCTGCCTGACGCAGGGTTTCATGGGCGCTGGCGAGGGTACCCATATCCGCGCCCTGGCCGTGGTCTTCCCAGCAGTTGGTGATGGTGACGGTGCCGTCCGGGTTCAGGTCTGCCCAGGCTTCGGAACCGTCCACACCGTCCAGACCGCTGCCGTACACGCCCAGGGAAACGCCGACACCGTACTTGATCCTTCCATCGGACTTGGCGTTCTTTTCGGCGACGCGCTTCTTGGCGGCCTCGTAGTGCGGGCGGGCGAGCTTGAAGAGGTTCTCCTCGCAGTACACTTCCGGCGGGAAGCCCGTGGGGGTGGTGGAATTTTCGGCTTCCTTGTAGCAGTTCATCTCGCGGAAGTCGAACGGGTCGATGCCCATCTTCGCGGCGAGCATGTCGATGGCGATTTCGCTGCCCATGTAGGACTGGGGCGAGCCGTAGGCGCGGAAGGCGGAGCCCCAGGCGTGGTTGGTGAACACCGTGGTGCTCTTGTTGCGGATGGTGGGGATGTGGTACCCGGCGCCCACGAACTGGGACAGGCGATGCGTCAGCAGGTCGCCGAACTCGGAGTACGGGCCGTGGTCAATGTAGTTGTTGCCCCACAGCGCGAGCAGCTTGCCCTTTTCGTCCGCCGCCAGCTTGATGTGCATGAAGCCGGGGCTGCGCTTGCCGGTGTAGGTGATGGACTGGTACATGTTGAACAGCAGCGACACGGGCCTCTGGCACACAAGGGCCGCCACGCCGAGGATCGCCTCGTTGGTGGGCGAGAACTTGTAACCGAAGGTGCCGCCGGCGTTGTTCTGCACGATGCGGAGCTTATCCATGGGAACGCCGATGCCGTCCGCGATCATGGGCATATGCAGATGGATGCCGATGCTCTTGGAGTGGATGGTCAGCATGCCGTCCTCGTCAATGTAGGCGAAACCGTTGTCCGGCTCCAGATAGAGGTGCGGCTGACGGGAGCAGTAGCTTTCCACCTCGATGGCGTTGGGGGCGCTGTCCCAGTCAAAGTCCGGGCCCTTGATGCAGTTGGTTTCA
>JBMNTW010000101.1:0-6479 GCA_050945935.1 Christensenellales bacterium | reverse complement strand
GTAGCTGCCGGATACCAAAAGAAAGAACCCTGCGTAAGCAGGGTTTTTTCTTTTGCTGTCTGCCACCTTTTTCTCCTGGGCGTTGTCTCCAACAAGGGCTGGAGATGGGGCTGACTCCGACCGCGCCCTGTGGGCGATGAAGGGAGGAGGAGGCCCAGTGAGCAACAAGCGATGCGAGCGGCAGCGAAGCAGCGCGCCGATTGCGAACTGTGGACTTGCACGACGAAGTTTCCAGCATAAATGATACGGGCGGGGAGAAACCGTTCTCCTTTTTGCAGTCAAACACCAACTTACCGAGATCCGCAAAACGATAATTAATTATTAAAGATGATAAGCATTGACAGTTAATATATGTAATGATACGATTACACCTACAATCCATCCAAAGGAGGCGTCACAATGGCAGCAAGAATTCTCTTGGTCGGCAGTGTTATGATGGACCTGATTCTAAGGTGCGAACGCGCCCCTCAGCCCAGCGAAAGCGTACTCGGTCACGATTACCGCAACGCGCCGGGCGGCAAGGGGAGCAACGCCGCAGTTGCCGCAGCTCGGGCGGGCGCGAAGGTGTCGGCATACGCAACCGTGGGCAAGGACGCTAACGGTCAGTATCTGCTTGAACGCTGGAAGGAAGCAGGCATCGATACCACCCACGTGATCGAAAAAGAAGGCGCGAACACCGGCTTTGTGGCCATCACGCTGGAGGACAGCGGTCAGAACCGCCTGATCATCTTCCCCGGTGCCAACATGCTCACGCCGCCCGGACCGTTGGACGATGTGTTTAAAGACGAGTTTGACGCGATCCTCCTTCAGTTCGAAATTCCCTTCGAAACCAACGCCCGCGCGATTGAGATCGCCAACGAAAAGGGCATTATCACCGTTCTGGATGCCGGTCCCGCGCAAAGCTATGAACTCGAAAAGCTTCCGCCCGTCACCATACTCTCACCCAACGAAACCGAAACCAAGGCTCTTGTCGGCATCTATCCTTCGGATATCGAAAGCTGCCGTGAAGCGGCGAAGAAGCTCAAGGAGCGCAACGGCTGCAAGTACGTGGTGCTGAAGCTCGGCGAACGCGGCTCCTATCTGTACGGCGAAGGCCTGGATATGCTGGTACCGCCCTACAAGGTGGACGCCGTAGACCCCACCGCCGCAGGAGACGCCTTCACCGGAACCCTGGCGAAAGCCTTCGTGGAGACTGGTGACCTTGTGGAAGCCGCCAAATATGCAAACGCTGCCGGCGCGCTGACCTGCACCAAGCTCGGCGCGCAACCCTCCCTGCCCACCAAGGAAGAAATCGAAGCTTTCCTTGCGAAGCAATAAGCCAGGCAATCAATCAAAAAACGAGCCGGGGCATTCCTCCCCGGTTCTTTTTTATGGGGCCAGTTTTTCTGTTATCTGGTTATCTCCATAATTTCTTCAAATCCGAATGGTATCATGTGAGCAAAATAAGGAGGGTGATGCATGACGGCGACGGTAAGAACCAAAGAACTGCGCATCGGTGGAATGACCTGCCAAAGCTGCCAGATGAAAATCGAAAAAAAGCTTCGCAACACGGCAGGCGTTCAGCACGCTGAAGTCAGTTATACAGAAGGAACAGCTTCCATCTCGTTCGATACGGACATCATCTCGCTCAAGGACCTCTGCGTCGTCATCCGGGACCTGGGTTACGAAGTGGTAAACAGCGAGCCATCCCGCTCAACCGGCCGCACCGTCGGCATTTTGGTCATCATCGTAGCACTGTACGTGGTGCTGGAGCAGTTCGGCGTTCTGAACCTGTTAGCACCCAGTCAGCTGGCGCAGACCAGCATGAGCTACGGGATGCTTTTCGTCATCGGTCTGGTCACGTCGGTGCATTGCGTCGCCATGTGCGGCGGCATCAACCTCTCCCAGTGCATTCCCAAATCCGAAGACGGGGGAAAGAGCGGCAAAACCTCCGCACTGATGCCCAGCTTCCTTTACAATCTGGGAAGGGTCATGTCCTACACCGTTGTGGGATTCATCGTGGGCGCACTTGGCTCCGTCATCACGTTTTCCAACACTGCCCAGGGGGTCCTCAAACTGATCGCCGGCGTGTTTATGGTAATCATGGGCATCAACATGCTGGGCATTTTCCCCTGGCTGCGGAAGTTCACGCCCCGCATGCCGAAAGCATTCGCAAAACCAATCGGCAGGGAAAAGGCAAGAAGCAAAAGCCCGTTGATCGTCGGACTTTTGAACGGGCTCATGCCTTGCGGGCCCCTGCAGGCGATGCAAGTTTACGCCCTGTCCACCGGAAGCCCCTTTGCGGGCGCCTTGTCCATGATGCTTTTCAGTTTGGGAACGGTGCCGTTGATGTTCGCCCTGGGTGCTGTCAGCTCGGCGCTGGGCAGAAAGAACGCGAAAAAAGTCATGACTGTGGGTTCCGTTCTGGTGGTGGTGCTGGGATTTTCCATGCTCACCCAGGGGTGGAGCCTGGCGGGGCTTCCCGCACCAATGCCCGGAAAAAACACGACCGAGCAACCAAGCATCATGGTGGAGGACGGTGTGCAGATTGTCAAAAGCACGCTGTTGCCGGGGCAGTATCCTGAAATCACCGTTTACGCAGGCATGCCCGTCAAATGGGTGATCGACGCGCCGCAGGGCAGCATCAACGGCTGCAACAACAGAATCTTCATCGATGCCTACGGCATCGAATATAAGTTCAGCTACGGCGAGAACGTCATCTCGTTCACACCGAATCAGACGGGAACCGTTCCATACAGCTGCTGGATGGGCATGATACGCGGCGTCATTCACGTGATTCCACCCGAAACAACACCGGAAAGCAACGCGGCAATCGGCCTTTCGCAGGCGTAAAACAGGCAGAAACAGGAGGAGTAAAACGATGAAAAATAACAAACCGTATAGAAAACCGGCCATCAAGTTAGCGCTGGTCATCATAGCGCTGGCTATCGCCCTGATAGAAGTTCTTGCCGGCTGCGCAGGCAGGACAGAGGCCAACGCCCCGTCTGCGCCCACGCTGACACCGCAGGTTTCCGTCATTTACGAAGGGGAGGACCTTGTGATTCCCATCGCCGACATTTCCGAGCAGGCCACCTTCTACCCCATTGAGATCGACGGCGTCACGCTCGAAGTGCTGGCGGTCAAAGCGCCGGACGGCACCATCCGCACCGCCTTCAACACCTGCGAAGTCTGCTACGACTCCGGCCGCGGCTATTATAAGCAGGAAGGAGACCTGCTCGTCTGCCAGAACTGCGGCAACCGCTTCCAAACGAGCCAGATCGAGGTTGAGTCCAACGGATGCAATCCCTGGCCGATTTTCCCGGAAAATAAAACGGTGGACGGCGAAACCATCACCATCTCCAACGAATTTTTAACGGAATCCATCGCCATCTTTCAAAACTGGAAGGGCAACTATTAAATCGGTTAATCAAAAAACGCTGCGCACCGGTCATGGGCAGCGGTAAAAAGAAGGGGATACAGGTGCAAAGCAGAGGAAAAGAGAGGGGATGCCGTTTACTCGGCATCCCGTTTCATCGAACAGCAGATCTGCTGGCTCTTGGCGTTCATGAAAGCCGCGCCCCAGTCGTACATCCCGATCAAAAGGGGCTTCAGGCTCTGACCGGTCTCGGTGAGCGAATACTCCACCCTGGGGGGGACAACGGGGAACACCTCGCGGCTGATCAGCTCGTCCCGTTCCAGTTCGCGAAGCTGCTGCGTCAGCATTTTGGGCGTGGCCTGAGGAATCAGCTTTTGCAGTTCCCCGTGGCGCATGGGCCCGTTGAGCAGATGCCAGAGGATCAGGGATTTATACTTGCCGCCAATCAGCTTCAGGGTGGTTTCCACAGGGCAGTTCAGGCAGCCATCGTTGCATTTCATTGGTCGAACTCTCTCTTTCAATACTATCATTTTGGGTAGTATGGCACAATAAAGTGCGTACTTGCCTTCTCGTAAATAACTGGCATAATAATAGCATGATACCTTCAAAGTGTCAACTCAAAGCAACATCGAAAAAGAGGTGATGATAGATGGAAAACCGGGTTCTTAGCATCAGAGGCATGACCTGCGCCGCCTGTGCGCAGCGCATCGAGCGGGTGGTCGGAAAAATGTCCGGCGTCAATCAGGCTTCTGTGAACCTCGCCAGCGAGAAGCTGTTCGTCGAGTATGACGACGGCGTCACGCTGGACGCAATCAAGGAAGCCGTTCACAAAATCGGCTACGAAGTGGTGGAAAAGACCGCGCTCACCACCATTACCATTCCCATCGGCGGCATGACCTGCGCCGCTTGCGCCCAAAGGATTGAAAAGGTGCTGAAAAAGCAGGAGGGTGTGGTCGAAGCTTCGGTCAACTTCGCCACCGAAAAGGCAACGGTTACCTACGACCCGCAAACCATCCGGCAGTCCGCCATCAAAGTCGCCATCGAAAAAATCGGCTATCAGCCGCTGGAAGCAGCAAAGGCGGACGTCGATGAGGACAAAGCCCGCAAGCAGAAGGCGATTCGCACCCTGTGGATTAAGTTCATCGTCGCCGCGGTGTTCGGTATTCCGCTTTTCTATGTGGCGATGGCGCCCATGATTTCCTTCGTGCGGCTGCCCTTCCCCGCATGGCTGGACCCGATGCAGTTCCCCCTGGTTTACGGACTGGTGGAGATTCTGCTGGTGATTCCCATCGTCATTGTGGGATACAAGTTTTACACGGTGGGGTTCAAGGCATTGGTTCAGCGCAGCCCGAACATGGACTCGCTGATCGCCGTCGGCACCACCGCGGCACTGGTGTACAGCATACTCAACGTAATTCAGATTGCAAAAGGCAATTTCGCCGCGGTGGACGCTTTGTATTTCGAGTCCGCCGGCGTAATCATCGCGCTGATACTGCTGGGCAAAACGCTGGAGGCGGTGTCGAAGGGCAAAACCAGCGAAGCCATCAAAAAGCTGATGGGTCTGGCGCCCAAGACAGCCATCATCCTGCGCAACGGCATAGAGCAGGAAATCCCCATCGAGGAAGTGGAAATCGGCGATATCATCGTGGTCAAGCCCGGCGCAAAAATACCGGTGGACGGCACGGTGATGGAAGGACACACCGCCATCGACGAATCCATGCTCACCGGCGAAAGCATGCCGGTGGACAAAAAGGCGGGGGACACGGTGTACGCCGCTTCGCTGAACACCACCGGAACCATTCAGTTTAGGGCGGAAAAAATCGGAAGCGATACCGCTCTTGCCCAGATCATCAAACTGGTGGAGGACGCCCAGGGTTCAAAAGCGCCCATCGCCAAAATGGCGGACATCGTATCCGGCTACTTTGTGCCTATCGTCTGCCTGATTGCGCTGGTGGCGGGTGTCGCGTGGTATGTCGGCACGCAGGACATTTCCTTCGCCCTCACGATCTTCATCTCTGTGCTGGTCATCGCCTGCCCCTGCGCGCTGGGACTTGCGACCCCCACCGCCATCATGGTGGGCACCGGCAAGGGCGCAGAATACGGCATCCTCATCAAGGGCGGCGAAGCACTGGAGACGGCCCACAAAATCAACACCATCGTATTCGACAAGACCGGCACCATCACCGAAGGCAAACCCACGGTGACGGACGTGCTGACAACGGGCGGACTTACCAATGACGACCTTTTGAAAATCGCGGCGTCCGCCGAAATGGGCTCCGAGCACCCGCTGGGCCAGGCCATTGTGCAGGGCGCGCAGAGCAAGGGGCTGGAACTGGAAAAGGTTGAAAGCTTCGATTCCATCACCGGACGGGGTATCAAAGCAGTAATCGGCGGACAGACAATCCTTGCCGGCAACCGCAAGCTGATGGACGAACAGGGCATTTCCCTTGCCGAACTGGAAGCCGAATCCGACCGTCTGGCGGAAGAGGGCAAAACGCCCATGTACATTGCCATCGAAGGTAGTCTCGCGGGCATCATTGCCGTGGCTGACGTGGTCAAACAGTCCAGCAAGGCTGCCATCGACGCGCTGCATAAAATGGGCATCGAAGTGGCGATGATCACCGGCGACAACAAGCGCACCGCCGCCGCCATCGCCAAGCAGGTGGGCATCGACCGGATCTTAGCGGAAGTCCTGCCTCAGGATAAGTCCGACGAAGTTAAGAAACTTCAGGCGGAGGGGCGCAAGGTCGCCATGGTGGGCGACGGCATCAACGACGCGCCGGCGCTCGCCCAGGCGGATATCGGCATCGCCATCGGCTCCGGAACGGACGTGGCGATGGAGTCCGCAGACATCGTGCTGATGAAGAACGACCTGATGGACGTTCCCACCGCCATCGAACTCAGCAAGCAGACCATCCGCAACATCAAGCAGAATCTGTTCTGGGCGTTCGGATACAACGTCATCGGCATTCCCATCGCCGCTGGTATTTTGCACCTGTTCGGCGGACCGCTGCTGAACCCGATTTTCGCAGCGGCTGCCATGAGCCTCAGTTCCGTTTCAGTGCTGACCAACGCGCTGCGCCTGAAACGGTTCAAACCGCACCGGGAAAGGAGGGCCGCATCA
>JBMNTW010000100.1:0-6529 GCA_050945935.1 Christensenellales bacterium | reverse complement strand
CTTCGCTGACCTCATAATATTCCGCGTGCATGTGGTGTTCGGAAACGTCCTCCGCCTTGACGGGGCGGAAGGTCCCCAGCCCCACATGCAGCAGGACTTCCACGATTTTCACACCCTTTTCTCTGGCTTTTTGCAGAAGCTCCGGCGTGAAGTGCAGTCCCGCGGTGGGGGCGGCGGCGGATCCTTCTTCTTTGGAATAAACCGTCTGGTAGCGCTCGGGGTCCTTGAGTTCCTCGGTGATGTACGGCGGAAGCGGGATTTTTCCCACGCGGTCGAGGACTTCCTCCCAGATGCCCTCAAACGCAAAGCGCACAATGCGTCCGCCGTCCGGCGTGCTGTCTTCCACCACGGCGGTGAGTTCCCCGTCCCCAAAGGAGAAGCGCGCGCCGGTCTTTGCCCTTCTGCCGGGCTTGACCAGCGTTTCCCAGCGGGTTTCGTCCAGCCGCTTCAGCAGCAGAAACTCCATCGCCCCGCCCTTTTCACCATTCTCGGTGATACGGGAGCCGATGAGCCGCGCCGGAATCACCCGGGTGCGGTTGACGACCAGGCAGTCGCCCTCGTTCAGGTAATCGAGCACTTCCGGGAAAAATCCGTCTTTTATACTCTTTTTCGCGCGGTCGTAAATCAAAAGCCTGGAACCGTCCCTGCGGCTGGCGGGGTGCTGGGCGATGAGTTCGGGGGGAAGATCGTAGTAAAAATCGCTCGTTTTCAAAATTTACCTCAAAACATGGTTACGGGCGGGTGCAAACCCGCCCTTTATCGCTTACAATCAATCAAGGAAGTCCTTGAGCTTTTTGCTCCTGCTGGGATGGCGGAGCTTCCTTAACGCCTTGGCTTCGATCTGGCGAATGCGCTCCCTGGTGACGTTGAACTCGCGGCCCACTTCTTCCAGCGTTCTCGCCTTGCCGTCGTCCAGCCCGAAGCGGAGGCGGAGCACCTTTTCCTCCCGGGGGGTCAGGGTGTCCAGCACGTCCATCAGCTGCTCCTTCAAAAGGGCAAAGGCGGCGGCTTCCGCGGGTGCGGGGGCGTCATCGTCCGGAATGAAGTCGCCGAGGTGGCTGTCCTCCTCCTCGCCGATGGGGGTTTCCAGAGAAACCGGCTCCTGGGCGATTTTGAGGATTTCGCGTACCTTGTCCTCCGAAATGCCCATGGCTTTGGCGATTTCGTCCGGCTGGGGCTCGCGTCCGTACTCCTGCAGAAGCTGACGGTGCACGCGGATCAGGCGGTTGATGGTTTCCACCATGTGCACGGGAATGCGGATGGTGCGCGCCTGGTCGGCTATTGCCCGGGTAATGGCCTGGCGGATCCACCAGGTGGCATAGGTGGAGAACTTGTAGCCCTTGCTGTAGTCGAACTTGTCCACCGCCTTGATGAGACCGAGGTTGCCTTCCTGAATCAGGTCAAGGAAGAGCATGCCGCGGCCCACATAGCGCTTGGCAATGCTGACCACC
Organism: Christensenellales bacterium; assembly: GCA_050945935.1. Classification (GTDB taxonomy): domain Bacteria; phylum Bacillota; class Clostridia; order Christensenellales; family CALWSW01; genus CALNBC01. The sequence goes on along the minus strand of JBMNTW010000100.1, from coordinate 5,078 downwards.
AGTCGAAGGTTGGCTTCGGCGAGTTCGCGCTTGGCGCTCTCGTCGCCCGCCGCCATGCGCTTGGCGATTTCAATCTCTTCGTCCGCGGTCAAAAGGGGAACCTTGCCAATCTCCTTGAGGTACATGCGCACCGGGTCGTCGATGTTGATGCCGTCCGGAACAGCGAGGTCGTCATGCTCTTCGACGGGTTCATCCTCCATGGAAGCGGCGATGGCAATCAGATTGTCCGCGATGTCGTCCTCCCGGATGACTTCAATGTTCAAGGATTCCAGGGTGGAGTACAGTTCCTCGATCTGCTCGGCATCCAGTTCCAGTCCTTCCACGGCCTGGGCGAGTTCCCGTTCGGTGATGTGGCCCTTTTCCCTGGCGCTTGCCACTAAGGCGGCGAAACGCTTTCTGTAAATATCCGTCAGCCGGACATGCTTGCCGTTTGCCGGCTCAACGTCTTCGGGTGCCGCATCGTCCACCAGATCGACGGTACAGTCCATATCCCCTTCAAGATTGGCCTGCAGAACGCTGTCTTCCGCAAGGAAATCCGCGCCATCGCCGGTTTGCGCAGCTTTGGCGTTTTTCTTCCTTTCGGGAGCGTGTTTCGGCCTGCCGCCCTCCTGGTCTGCCATTTCGGCACCCATTTCGGCAGCGCCTTTTGCCTTGCTTTCGTCAGCCTTCATATCCACGGCCTTCTGCTTCGTCGTTTTTTCCACGTAACTCTCCTATTCGCTTGAGCAAGTCTGCTCTCTGTTCTTTTGTCGTCGAAGGATGTTCTGCCTGTTTGAGCAGATTCTCGATTTCCGCTTCCCTGTCCATCCGCATCAGTTCGGACACGCAGTCCGAAAAGCAGATTTCAGCATCCGTGCAGGGCGGCACGGACATGCACGCCGCATAACAGGAGGCGGCGTTCGCGTCCATGCGGTTGAGGAACACCGAAAGTGCTTCGGGGTCACCCCTGGGCAGATCCGAAAGATACGCAAGCAGCGCTTTGGCGCTTTCACTCCGTATCATGTCCGCCTTTTGCTCCACGCGGCGCACATACGCCGCATCGTCGATGGCGAGGCGAAGAAGCAGGCATTCCGCACTCCTTCTTCTATCTTGCCCGGACGGTGGCTTGATAGCGGCATTTCTAGTATTCCGATAATTGGTAACGGTATTCTTATGCACATCCGCATTTGCCGCCGCCTGGGCTTCCTTCATAAGCGCTTCGTTGGAGTATCCCGTCATACCGGAAAGCTCGTTTAAGTACCTTTCCTGCTCCACCGGCGAGAACCGGGCGATCAGCCTGCTGCCCGCCCGGGCAAAGGCCGTCCTGCCGTCTTCTGTGTTCAGGTCAAACTTCGTCTTCAGATGGCGCAGCCTGAAAGAGTTGGCGGTAACCGCGCCGTCGCACAGGCCGCGAAACGCCTCCGCCCCTTCCGCGCGCACAAACTCGTCCGGGTCCACCCCTTCGGGCAGCGGCAGCACCCTGGCGGTCAGCCCTTCGGCTTCCAGAACGCTCAGCGCCTCCACCGTGGCTTTTTGCCCGGCAAAGTCCCCGTCATAGCATAGCAGCACTTCGGAAACGGTGTTCTTCAACAGCCTTGCCTGTTCGCGGGTCAGCGCCGTTCCCAGCGAAGCCACGGCGTTCGTCACCCCGTGACCGTACAGGCCGATCACGTCCATGTACCCTTCGACGAGGATGATCCTGCCTGGGTTTTTGCCCTTGACCCTGTTGAAGCCGAACAGGTTCTTGCGCTTGTTGAAGATGGGGGTTTCGGGCGAATTCAGGTATTTCGGCTGCTCTGCGCCCAGTGTGCGGGCGCCAAAGCCGATCAGCCGGTTGTATGTTCCGATGATCGGGAAGATGACCCTTCCCCTGAACCAGTCAAAATACTTGGATTCGTCCTTTTTCGAGCGGGCGCAAAGACCCGCTTCCACCAGCAGTTCCGGCGAATAACCCTTTTCGGTCAGGTGTTTGAACAGCTCGCCTTCCCACCCGGCGGGCGCCCATCCCAGACCGAAAGCCGTCGCGGTTTCGGCGGAAACGCCCCTTCTGGCAAGGTATTCGCAGGCCTCCCTGCCCATGGGCTGCTTGAGGCAGTGGTGGTAATACAGCCCCGCCTCCCTGCAGGCGGCATACATGCGTTCCTTTTTCTCCCGGTTCTCTGACGCGGCCCGGTCGTCCGTCTGTTCCGGCAGTTCCATTCCCGCACGCTCCGCCAGCTGGCGGACAGCGTCCACAAAGGAGACCTTTTCCATCTCCATAATAAAGTTGATGAGGGAGCCGCCTTTTTTGCAGCCGAAGCAGTAGTACATCTGCCTGTCCGGCGAGACCGAGAACGACGGAGTCTTCTCGTGATGGAAGGGGCAGCAGCCCCAGAGCCGACCTCCTCTTGGTTTGAGCTGAACGTATTCGGAGACGATGGCGGCGAAGTCGCTTCGTTGCAGCAGCTCCTCCAGCCATGCGTCCGGAAAATACGCCATTGCACACATCCTTTCGTGACAGCCATGCACTTTCGTCATGAAAATGCGCTATATTATTCGCCGCACGTTTGGCTGTTCCTTCTTTTTTGCTTGGGCGGCGTCAGTTTCCCCAGGATTTGGGGACGAAAAGGTCCTGATACGTCCGCACGGCGAACCGGTCGGTCATGCAGGCGATGTAGTCCGCGGCGACGGCTTCGCGGCCGTCCTCATCGAGATGCCGCACGAACTCTTTGGGAAGCTCCTCGGCATGGTCCAGAAAATAGTCGTAGAGCTTTTCCAGAAGCCCCCTGGCCTTGCCCTCCTCCGCTTTGGCGGTGGAGTCGGTATACACCCGTTCGAACATGAAGGCGCGCAACTTTGCCATGTTCTGCTCAAAAGTAGGCGACATGCGCACATAATCCCTGCCGTCGCTTTCCACCACAATGTCCAGAATCATGTTGTTGATGCGCCTGCCGTGGGAATCGCCCAGCACCTCCAGGCAGTCCTTCGGCAGGTCTTCGGGGTGCAGCACGCCTGCGCGGATGGCGTCGTCAATGTCGTGGTTGATGTAGGCGATACGGTCGGCGTAGCTGACCACTTTGCCTTCCAGCGTCATGGCGCGGCCGTCCTTGGTGTGGTTCAGGATGCCGTCTCTCACTTCTTTGGTCAGGTTCAGCCCTTCGCCGCCGTTTTCCAGTTTTTCCACCACGCGCACGCTTTGAACGTTGTGCCGAAAACCATTGGGCAGAACGCTGTTCAGCACCGACTCGCCGATGTGCCCGAAGGGCGTGTGCCCAAGGTCGTGCCCCAGAGCGATGGCTTCGGTCAAATCCTCGTTCAGGCGCAATGCCCGGGAAATGGTGCGGGCGATCTGGGCAACCTCCAGCGTGTGGGTCAGGCGGGTGCGGTAATGGTCTCCTTCCGGGGAAAGGAACACCTGGGTCTTGTACTTCAGCCTGCGGAAGGACTTGCAGTGGATGATGCGGTCCCTGTCCCGCTGAAAATCGGTGCGCAGCACGCAGGGGGGAATGGGTCTTTCCCTCCCCAGAGAGTCCGCGCTCTTGGCGGCGTGCTCGCTGAGTATGCGCCGCTCCAGTTCTTCCAGATGCTGTCTTGTGTTCATGCCGCACACCTTTCTTTGACACAACGGGGGGCCGACGATGAAACCGCTAAAAAACGGCCGGCTTGCGCCATCCTGCTTCGCTGCTGAATCCGACCGTGTATCTATAAATACGAGGTAAACCCGCAAAATCCTTCTTTTTGCCGCAAACCTGCGTTCGTGTAACGGTATATTTCATAAAAACCGGAAAAAGCCGCTGAAAAAACCGGCGTTCCATCGCCGGTTTTTCTTTACTATTCCCTTTTTGCCTTTATTTCTGCCAGGGCGCCATCACGTCGTTCTGGATGAGCTGCTCGTAGCTCTGGCGCTGCACAATCAAAGCATGCTTGCCTTCGTTCACCAGCACCATCGCAGGAATGGGAACGCGGTTGTAGTTGGACGCCATGGAGTAATGGTACGCGCCGGTGGAGAATACCGCCAGAATGTCTCCCGCTTCGCAGGGGGGCAGCTGGGCTTTTTGGATCAGCATGTCACCCGACTCGCAAAACCTGCCGGCAACAGCGTATTCTTCCGTTGCCTCCGCCGTGGGCTTGTTGGCAAGCCTTGCGGTGTATTCCGCGCCGTAGAGAATGTGACGGGGATTGTCTCCCATGCCGCCGTCCACACTGACAAAGGTGCGCACGCCGGGCACTTTCTTGACAGTGCCCACGGTGTACAGGGTGATGCCCGCCTCGCCCACGATGGCGCGGCCTGGCTCGATGGCGAACCCGTAGCGGGGAAGGCCTTTTTTATCGCAGTTTTCATAGAGCGCTTCCACCATGTCCCCCACGAAGGCGTAAGGCTCGGCTTGTGCATCCTTTTCGGTGTACATGATGCCGAAACCGCCGCCGAAGCTGATTTCGGAAAGCGCAACGTCCAGCTCCTTCTGGATTAAAAGGGCGAAGTCCGTCATCCTGTCCGCCGCGACGAAGAAGGGCTCCTTTTCGAAAATCTGGGAGCCAATGTGGCAGTGCAGACCCAGAAGTTTCAGTTCTTCCCGGGCGAGAATCTGCTTGACCGCGAGCAGCGCCTCGCCGTCGTAGATGCCCAGGCCGAACTTGCAGTCGTCAATGGCGGTGAGCACGTACTCGTGGGTGTGGGCTTCGATGTTGGGCTTGACGCGCAGCGAAACGCCGACGGTGGTGTCATACTCCTTTGCAATGTCCGCCAGCAGGTCGATTTCCTCGTGGCTGTCGATGACGATGCAGCCCACGCCGTATTCCACCGCCATCTTCAGTTCATCCGGCGTTTTGTTGTTGCCGTGGAACACGATGCGCTCCGCGGGGAAAGCGGCGTTCTTCGCCGTGTACAGCTCGCCGCCGGAAACCACGTCGATGCCCAGCCCCTCCTGCTCGACGATGCGGTAAAGGGCGGTGGTGCAAAGGGCCTTGCTGGCGTAATACACCCTGCCCTTCGCACCCGATTTGCGAAGCGCGGCGTCGAACCCCCGGCACACTTCACGAATAGACCGCTCGTCCAGCACGTAGAGCGGCGTTCCGTACTCTTTGGCGAGTTCCACGCAGTCGCACCCGCCAAACACCAT
>JBMNTW010000099.1:0-6608 GCA_050945935.1 Christensenellales bacterium | reverse complement strand
CACCAGATAGCAGTAAAGGCACATCGCCCGGCAGCCTGAGGAGGTGTAAGGCACCAGCCAGTCGGACACCTTGTGGTTGGGCACATAGTTATGTGTTTTGCGAACGCCCACAATCAAATGGTTTTTCAGCCTGGCGAAGGCGCTGTTTTCCGACGCGGCAAGTTCGGGGATGAGGTTGTGGTTTTCGATTTCAATCCAGGGCAGGTGCGAGAATTTGCTTTTCAGCATCTGCCCCAGTTCATAGTTCAAAGAAGCCGGTTCGTAATAAACGGCGTCAAACTGCATGTCCATCTGTTTGCTTCCTCCGACCCATAGCTTCCCCCAAAGCGCAGTCGTTCATTTTGCCTGCCTTGATAAGAAATGCGCACACAGCCGCAAAAGTGGCGTTTTCCTTCGCAAAAATGTATGGTTTGAACAAAAATGCTTTTGGAATAAACTGGTTTACGCTACAATGTGAAAGCATTTTTTAAGTGTGTTTGCATTTTTAAAGTCAGGGAGGAGGGATACCCGTTTGAACCACATCATTGAAGTATCCAACTTGCATAAGTCCTACGGAAACGTTCATGCCGTCAAGGGTCTGGACTTTTATGTGGAGAGCGGCAAGATCTTCGCGTTTTTAGGGCCGAACGGCGCGGGCAAGTCCACCACGATCGACATCATCTGCACGTTCCTGAAGCCCGATCAGGGCAGGGCTGTGGTGGACGGTCACGTTCTGGGAGAAGACGACAATGCCATCCGCTCGGTCATTGGCGTGGTGTTTCAGGACGGACTGTTGGACAGTCTGCTCACCGTGCGTGAAAATCTGAAGATTCGCGGCGGTTTTTACGGCATCAAGGGCCGGGAACTGGAAGAAAAAATCGACGAAGTGGCGAAAATCATGGGCATCACCGAGATTCTAAAAAGGCCCTACGGCAAGCTGTCCGGCGGGCAGAGAAGAAGGTGCGACATCGCCCGTGCGCTGATGAACACGCCCAAAATCCTGTTTTTGGACGAACCCACCACCGGTCTGGACCCCCAGACGAGAAAGAGCGTGTGGGAAACCGTGCAGAAACTGCAGCGGGAAAAGGGCATGACCATCTTCCTCACCACGCATTACATGGAAGAAGCCGCGGGGGCGGATTTCGTCATTGTAATTGACGACGGGCAAATCGTGGCGAAAGGCACGCCCTCTGAACTGAAAGAGCGGTACACGACGGATAAGCTCTCGCTGGTCTGCACCGATCTTGAGAAGGTCTGCGCCATCCTTCAGGAGCAGAATCAAAAGTTTACCACCGAGGCGAACAAGGCGGTGGTCGCCATTCCCTCCACCATGGCGGCGCTGCCGCTGATTGAACAGGTGAAGGAGTATGTTTCCGGCTTTGAGGTGACGACCGGCACGATGGACGATGCCTTCATCGCCATCACGGGGAAGGAGATGCGGGAATGATTGGATTTACCATTCGAAATCTCAAAGTCTTTTTTAAGGATAAATCGTCCGTATTCTTCTCGCTGCTGGCCGTCTTTATCATCATCGGCCTTTACGCCCTGTTTTTGGGGGACATTTGGGTGAGCAACTTCAAAGGCCTGTCCGGGGCACGCTATCTGGTAGACAGCTGGATCATGGCCGGCATCGTGGCGGTGACTTCCGTCACCACCACCATGGGCGCCTTCGGAACCATGGTGGACGATAAGGTCAGAAAGATCAGCAAGGACATTACCGCGTCCCCGCTGCCGCGCCGCGGCATTGCCGGCGGATATATTCTGAGCTCCTATCTGATCGGCGTCATCATGAGCCTGGTGACCCTGGTTCTGGCTGAAATCTATGTGGTTGCCAACGGCGGCGCGTGGATGGACTTTCCCACGCTTTTGAAGGTGCTGGGGCTGATTCTCCTTTGCACCCTCATGAACACCAGCATTGTGTTTTTCGTGACGTCGTTTTTCAAGAGCCTGAACGCCTTTGCCACCGCCAGCACCATCATCGGCACCCTGATTGGCTTTATGACGGGCATCTATGTGCCCATCGGTCAGCTGCCCGAAGCGGTACAGTGGGTGATCAGACTGTTCCCGGTGACCCATTCGGCGACGCTGTTCAAACAGGTCATGATGGCAGACCCCATTTCCGTCACCTTTGCGGCCGCGCCGGCAGAGGTGACCCAGGGGTTTAAAGAAACCATGGGTGTTGTCCTCAAGTACGGGGATGTTGAAGCCGCCGCCGTGGTGAGCCTGATCGTCGTGGTGGTGACCACCGTGGTGTTCTCCACCCTGTCGGTATACAGGATGAACAAGAAAGCCAAGTAAAAAGGAAACCACCGGCACAGCCGGTGGTTTTTTTGCTTTTTGGGCCGGTCAGGAAATCAGCGGGTCGATGACGATGGGGGCGTCCCGGTCGCAGTCGGCGGACAGCTCAAAGATAACTTCCGTGCCCCCCGCGAGCCGATAGGCGCAGTCAACGGGAATCATGTCCGCGTTTTTCACCTGCCAGGCTTTGGGTGCCGCGTCTTTCAAAATTGCATGGGCGGAATGGATCAGAAGAGAGCCGTCCTCGTCCAGTTCCAGCGCGGTGGCGCCTTCCCAGCTCAGCCGGAGGGAATCGACGATGGCAGGCGTTTTCAGAACCCAGTTCATCTTCAGTCCCTCATCGCAGGCGGAAAGCTCCAGGTCTACGCCGTCCCAAACGTCGGCGTATTTGAGCATTCCGTAAGCGGGAACGGTTTCGCAGCAGTTCGCGCATGGCAGCTGCACGTCGTGCAGCAGGAACCCTGCCGGCGCGCTTTCCCTGGCGTTTACGAAGCGCAGCGCAAGGCAGGGGCAGTATTCCTGGGATTCCCCGGGACGGGACTTGAAAATGGCGATCCTGTCCTTTTCAAACAGCAGTTTCTTTCCGTTGCAGCGGGCGGTAAAGCGTTCGCCCCCGCCTGCCGCGTCGCGGCTTTTGACGAACCGCAGGGGCAGTTTGGACGCTTTGGCGGATTCTATGTGAAGTTTTTTGTGGGACATTGTGTTCACCTCGAGTATGGTTTTCACCCGTATATTTCATACTATGCACAATCCCCCCCGTTGGACAGCGATTTCACTGCAAAAGTCCGCGTTTTGCGGCGGCACCGGCGCAAAAACAGCGATTTTTGCGCAATCAGAAAAGCCCTGTGAAAGTACACAGGGCTTGTTGCATCAATCTGTGCTTGTTGAAAACCTGCGAAGAAGGTACTCCCTGAATTCCCCGGCACAGGCAGGGGAATAGGCGCGCTCGTCGTAAATCAGGTCGATTCTCGACTCAATCCGGCAGTCCGAAAGCTGGCGGACCGCCAGCCCCTTCGCCATTTTCGCCGCGGACGCGGGCACAAGCCCCACGCCCAGCCCTTTTTCAATTAAGTCCACGGCGGTGCGGGCATCGTCGCAGATGCACCTGCAGGAAAACGGCAGCCCCGCCTGTTCGAACTCCCTTTCTACAATTGCCGTCCAGCGTCGGTAAAGCACCATGGGCAGAGCGGAAAGGGCGGAAAGCGAAACCGTTTCGCCTTCCGCGAAAAAGCAGTCCTTTCCGATGGCGACCAGCGACTCGGTTTTCAAAGGCAGGGATGTGATTCCTTCGGCTGCATAGGGCGTCCGCACGATGGCAAGGTGTAAAATATCCGATTTCAGCTTTTCAAGCAGCTCATAGGTGTTCGCCTCGTAAACCCAGAAGCGCACCTTCGGATGCGACGCGCAAAAGTCCGCAATCCAGTCCGCCGCCATGGGGGAAACCACAGAGGATACGATGCCCACGCGAATCGTTCCCGCTTCCGCGTCTGCGAACTGCTGCATTTCCTCTTGCGTGACCCTGCTCAGTTCCAGAATCGCCTTCGCCTTGGCGTAAAGCTGCCTGCCCGCTTCCGTCAGGCGGACGTGCCGCTGGCCGCGCAGAAACAGCACGCAGCCCAGTTCGCTTTCCAAAAGCTTCATCTGGGCGCTCAAGGGCGGCTGGGACATGAAGAGCTTCTTGGCTGCGGCACTGATGGTGCCTTCTTCGACAATAGCAACAAAATACTGCAGCTGTTTCAGGTCCATACTTCCTCCATACGTCCGGCGAATATCTTCTATATGAAAATGGTATACAAATGCCGAAAGTCATAGCGAACGCCTATTGATGCCATGATATAATAAAGTCCGTACAAGTTCAACGAAAACGGAGATTAAGTTTGAAAAAGCTGCTTGTGTACCTGAAGGACTATAAAAAAGAGTGCGTCCTCGGCCCCTTTTTCAAGATGCTGGAAGCTGCCTTTGAGCTGTTCATCCCGCTGGTCATGGCGGCGATCATCGACAAGGGCATCGCCAACGGGGACGGGGGCTTCGTGCTTAAAATGTGCATCCTCATCGCCGCGCTGGGAGCGGTGGGGTTGACCAGCACCATCACCGCCCAGTATTTCGCGGCAAAAGCTGCCGCGGGCTTTGCCAAAAAGCTCAAGCACGCGCTGTTTGCCCACATTCAGACCTTTTCGTATACCGAGCTGGACAGCGTCGGCACGTCCACGCTGATCGCCAGGCTGACCAGCGACGCGGACCAGGTGCAAACAGGCGTCAACCTGACGCTCCGCCTGCTTCTTCGTTCGCCCTTTATTGTGTTCGGGGCGATGATCATGGCGTTCACCGTGGACTCCCGTTCCGCGCTGGTGTTCACAGCGGTCATTCCCGTGCTGGCGGCGGTGGTGTTCGCCATCATGCTCTGCTGCATTCCCCTTTATAAAAAGGTGCAGGCAAAGCTGGACAGGATACTGGGCATCACCAGGGAGAACCTGACGGGTGTTCGGGTCATCCGCGCCTTTTGCAAGGAGGAGGACGAGATCCGCGCCTTCGGCGAAGGCACAACAGCGCTTGAAAAAGCCCAGAACCTTGTGGGCAGGATTTCCAGCCTTTTGAACCCGGCAACCTACGCCATCATCAACCTCGCCATCGCGGGGCTGATATGGATCGGCGCCATACGGGTGGACGCTGGCATCATCACCCAGGGCGCCGTGGTCGCTCTGTACAACTACATGAGCCAGATTCTAATCGAGCTGATTAAGCTGGCGAACCTCATCATCACCCTCACACGCTCCATCGCCAGCGGCAATCGGATTCAGGACGTGTTCGAAGTCAAATCCTCCATGCCGGAAAAAAGCGCCCTGCCGCCGGCGGCGGAAGGCGAAACCGCCGTTTCGTTCGATAATGTGGGACTGCGCTATCACAACGCGGGGGAAGACGCGCTGACGAACATCAGCTTTTCCGTGAAAAAAGGCGAGACCGTCGGCATCATCGGCGGAACGGGTTCGGGCAAATCGTCTCTTGTGAACCTGATTCCACGTTTTTACGACGCGACGGAGGGCGAAGTGCGCGTTGACGGCGTGAACGTGAAGGATTACCCTATCGAAGCGCTGCGGAAAAAAATCGGCATCGTGCCCCAAAAGGCGGTGCTGTTTTCCGGAAGCATAAGGGACAACCTTCGCTGGGGCAAAGAGGACGCCACGGACGAGGAAATCATGCAAGCTGTGAAAACCGCCCAGGCTGAGGAAGTGGTCAGCGGCAAGGGCGGGCTGGACTGTAAAATCGAGCAGGGTGGAAGGAACCTTTCCGGCGGTCAGCGCCAAAGGCTGACCATCGCCCGGGCGCTGGTCAAAAAACCTGAGATTCTGATTCTGGACGACAGCGCCTCCGCCCTCGACTTTGCCACCGACGCGGCGCTTCGAAATGCGCTGCGCGACATGGAAGGCGCGCCCACGGTGTTTATCGTTTCGCAACGGGCGTCCGCCATCCAGCACGCGGACAAGATCATCGTGCTGGACGACGGCAAAGTCGCCGGCATCGGCACAAGCGACGAGCTTTTACAAACTTGCGAAGTATACCGGGAAATCTACGAGTCACAGTTCCGGAAGGAGGGGGAGACTCATGCCGGATAAGCAGAAAAAGCGTAAATTCCAAAAGGGAACGCTTCAAAAAGTGCTCGCCTGCGTGGGCCGCCACAGGCTGCTGATTGCGGTTTCCATCCTGTTCGCCGTGGTGACGGTGCTTCTGACGCTGTATGTACCCATCCTCATCGGGCAGGCCATCGACCTCATCGTCGGCAAAGGGAACGTGGATTTTGCGGGAGTTCTGAGCATCCTTGTGCGCATCGCGGTAGTGGTGCTGATCAACGCCGCTTTGCAGTGGCTGATGGGCATCATCAACAACAAAATCACCTACCGCGTGATACGGGACGTGCGCAACCGTGCCTTTGAAAAGCTGGAAATCCTGCCGTTGAAGTACATCGACGCCCACGCCCACGGCGAAATCGTCAGCCGCCTGATTTCGGACGTGGACCAGTTCGCGGAAGGGCTTTTACTGGGCTTTACCAACCTTTTCACCGGCGTGGTCACCATACTGGGGACGCTGGTGTTCATGCTCACCATCCACTGGCAGATTTCGCTGGTGGTGGTGGTGCTGACGCCCCTTTCCCTGTTCGTTGCCCGCTTCATATCCCGAAAGACCTACAGCATGTTCCGCCTGCAGTCCGAAACCCGCGGCGAGCAGACCGCCTTTATCAACGAGATGATTGGCAACCAGAAGGTGGTGCGCGCCTTTTCCCATGAGAAAGAAGCATTAAGGCAGTTCGACGAGATCAACGATCGCATGGAGACGTG
>JBMNTW010000098.1:0-6722 GCA_050945935.1 Christensenellales bacterium | reverse complement strand
GGATTTTTGGACCGCTCGGTCATCATGCAAAGGGATTACGCCGCCTGCCTTGCCTTTTTGAAGGACAAGCCGCCCTTTGACTTTATCTTCATCGACCCGCCGTATCAAAGGGATCTGGCAAAACCCGCGGTGGAGCAGATTTTCGCCCTGGGTTTACTGGCGCAGGGCGGGCGCATCATCATCGAGAGGGACGCGAAGGACGATACCGCCTATCCAGGCCGCCTTCTTGCCGTGAAAAAGTACGGCGCCACGGAACTGGTTTTCCTCACGAACCCCGAAAGCGAGTAACATTTCATGTCCAAATCTGTCTGCGTTTATCCCGGAACTTTCGATCCTTTTACCCTCGGGCATCTGGACATTTTGTGCCGCGCCGCGAAAATCTTCCAGCATGTGACGGTGGGCATTCTGAACAACATCAAAAAGACACCCACGTTCACGGTGGAAGAGCGCATTTTCCTCATCGAACAGGCCGCCAAAGGCGCCGGGATTTCCAACTTTTCGGTGAAGAGCTTTGACGGTCTTCTTGTGGATTTCTGCCGCGAGCAGGGCGCCGGGGTGATTATTCGCGGCTTGCGTGCCGTTTCGGATTATGAGTACGAGCTGCAGATCGCGGCGATGAACCGGAGACTCGCGCCGGAGGTGGAAACCCTCTGCATGATGACGGACGCGAAGTACGCTTATCTCAGTTCTTCCATCGTGCGCGAGATTGGGAGCTACGGCGGGAGCCTGAAGGGCATGATCCCGCCCGAGACGGAGGACTACATTTCAGAAAGGCTGCTGAAAAAATGAGCACGAAAATACTAGACCTTCTGGCCCAGTTGGAGAGCGCCATCGACGAAAGCCCCCGTCCGCGCATCAGCGCCGGGGCAAAGCGCATCGTGGATATGGACACGCTGGCGGACATTTTTTCCGACCTTCGGGTCACCATTCCGGATGAAATCCGCTGGGCGCAGGCCGTTCTTGCGGAGCGGGACGAAACCCTTGCCGCAGCCCGCAGGGAGGCGGAGGAAATCGTCCGCGAGGCGAAGGAACAGCGCGAAAAGCTGATCAATCAGGAAAGCATCTCTGCCGAAGCCGAGCTTCGCGCCAAAGAGATGATTTACCGCGCGAAAAGCAACGCCGAGATCATCACCAAGGGCGCCAGGAACTATACGGACGATATTCTTTACGACCTTCAGCGTTATCTGAAGGAGTATATCGATATCATCGAAAAGAACCGGCAGGAGCTTCACAAGGCATACGACCCCGAAGAACCCTCCCCCGCGCCGGAGGATTCCGAACTTCCCGAAGCAGAAGCGGAAGCCGAAGGGGAAGAGGAATAATTCACGCGTCATGGTATTGAAAAAGAACGGCATCTGCCGTTCTTTTTGCTTTATTCGGCGCTTTCGTCGCAGTCCGTCACGGGCAGCCATGCCATGTGGTGGATGCGGTATCCGTCCGACTGGCTGTTCACCACGACGGGGCGGAGCACAATGTCGCCGCAGATTTTCATGTTCCGTCGGGCGAGGTAGGCAAGTTCGTCCTTCAAAAGTTCCGCCATGGAAACCGTGTCGTCCCCCTGTTCCACCATGTGCAGGAACAAACACGACGTACCGCTCACCGCCCGGACGGCTTCCGAAGGGTCGGGGGGCAGCTCGTCTAAAACGACGGCATAGTCCCGTTCCTCGAAGGCAAGGCCGAAGAGACAGTCGTTGTAGGTCATGTCCAGCCGGTCGGAGGGGCAGATCACAACGGGGAAGGAGATGGGGTTGTACTTCTGCCAGGCCGCGGTCATATCGGAAAGCTTCTTGTTGGACCGGAGTTTTATCCCGTCTCCGTAGCAGAGGATGCGCAAATCCGGCATGCTGCCAAAGGAGCGGGCCATTTTGCCTTCCCCCACCGTGCGCATGAAAGAGGCGTGGTCGTTGATGCGGTCAAGAATCCTGGTTTCCCGCCAGATTTTTTTGCGCTGTATGGTGCAAAGCTTGTTAAACTCATTGGCAGCCTGAGCAAGCTGGTCATCCCTTGCTGCGAGGAGCAGATGGGTCTTCGAAAGGGGGATGCCCAGCGTATTGTATGAGCGAATAAAACGAAGCACGATGGCACAACGGGAACGGAACACGCTTCTGCCCGTATCCGGCGCGCGCTGAAAGCTCACAATGCCCTGTTTTTCGTAGTATCGTATGCCTTCGGTGGTCATGCCAAGCTGCTTTGCCATGTCTGCAATGGAGTAGTTCGTTGTGTTAATTTTTTCCATATAGTTGAAAGGTTCTCCCGTCAAATTTCACGCAATACCTATGGTAATCTATCATACCACCCCTTTTTTGTCCCTGTCAAACGAGTAATCAGCCTAAATTTGGTCGTTGACTGCCAAGGTGCTTTGTATGATAAAAAACAAACGTGGGCTTGCCCATATACAAGATTTCAGGAGGAGAAAGCATTGTTGAAGAAAGTAACCTGCTGGGCTCTGTGCCTTGTGATGGTACTCGGCCTTGCTGCCTGCGGTGCGAAGACCGAACCGCAGACGCCTGTCGAGCCCCCGAAGGCCGAGCAGACGCCCGCTCCCGCACAGCCTCAGAACGAGGCTTCCAAGCTGACGGCTGGCGAATATGAAGCCACCGCCAAAGGCCACAACGGTCCCCTGACCCTCAAAGTCACCTTCGACGAGAATGGCATCACTGCCATCGACGTCGTGGAAAGCGTTGAGACCGCTGACATCGCCCAGTCCGCCTTTGACCTGCTGTTCCCGGCCATCATCGGGCAGCAGAACATCGCCGTGGACGTGGTGACCGGCGCGACCTTCACCAGCAACGCCGTTCTTCAGGCTGTGACCGATGCCATCCTTGCCGCGGGCGGCACCGTGGAACAGTTCACCAAGAGCGCCGATGAGCTCAACAACAACGGCCAGACCATCGAAATGACGACCGACGTCGTTATCCTCGGCGCCGGCGCCGCCGGCCTCTCTGCCGCCATCGAAGCCCGCCAGGCGGGTGCCAGCGTCATCGTGCTCGAGAAGCTCGCGCACGTGGGCGGCAACACCTACATCAGCGGCGGCTATGTGTACGGCACCGGCAGCCAGTATCAGATCTCCAAGGGCCTCACCGACGACTCCCCCGAAGCTCTGGTGGAATACTGGATGGAGCGCGCCGACGGCAACGCCTGGAAGGAAATGCTCCAGATCGCCGCGGAACGCTCCGGCGAAACCATCGACTGGCTCGTCGCCAACGGCGTAGAGTTCGGCGATCCTGTGGCCACCGGCATCAGCCCCGTGAAGCGCGCTGTGCGTTCTCCCAGCGGCGGCGTCGGCCTGGTGGAACCCATCGAAAAGAAAGCCCGCGAAGTGGGCGCTGAAATCCTGCTCAACACCGCTGCCGAAGAACTGCTGACCGAAGGCGGCAAGGTTACCGGCGTGCGCGCCGTGAGCGGCAACGACACCATCGTCGTCCATGCCGATGCGGTCATCCTCGCCACCGGCGGCTTCGATGCCAGCACCGAAGCCAAGGCGAAGTACAGCCCCGACATCACCAACCAGTTCAGCGTGTCCTCCCCCGGCAACGTGGGCGACGGCATCCGCATGGCCCAGGAAGTGGGCGCCGACCTCGTCATGAAGGGCGGCTACATCGGCCTGTACAAGGTTCCGGAAGTCAGCTACAAGTCCACCCTGAACAAGCGCTTCACCACCGCGCTGCTCGTCACCGAAGAAGGCAAGCGCTTTGTGAACGAAGCCATCGACTACCCGATCCTCCACAAGGCGATGGTCGAGAGCGGCTCCGAGATGTTCTATCAGGTGTTCGACTCCACCACCCAGTTTGACGATGTGCAGGCTGCCATCGAAGCCGGCGTTGCCTTCACCGGCAACACCATCGAAGAACTGGCCAAGGCTGCGGGCCTGCCCGAAGCTGCGCTGGTCGAAGCTGTCAACGCCTACAACGCCGCCGGCAAGGCGGGTGTGGACGAAGCTTTCGGCAAGGCTGCCGACAAGATCGCCACCATCGAACAGGCTCCCTACTACATTCTGAAGCTCGCTCCCGCCACCATCGGCTCCCTCGGCGGCGTGAAGGTTGATCTGGATACCCACGTGCTGGATACCCAGGGCAAGGTCATCGAAGGCTTCTTCGCGGTGGGCGCGGTTGCCAACGGCGACTTCTTCAACAAGACCTACCCCGCCAGCGGCACGTCCATCAGCATGTGCTTCACCTATGGCCGCATCGCCGGCACCAACGCGGCTGCCTACGCGCTGCGCTAAGCAACCCCCAAAATCAGCAACAGGGCGCCGATGTTCGGCGCCCTCCCTTTTTATCAGCGCTCCCTTTTTTGCGGGGGCGCTTTTTACAACGAGGCGAGCAGCAGCGTCAACCCCGCTGAAACGATGCCTTGAAGGAGCTTGTAGCCCCAGTAGCGCGCAGGGCGGACGGGCAGGAAAAACAAAGTCTGCAGCAGAATCGAACAGCCGCCGAACGCCGCAAAGAAGGAGCAGAACGCGGCTTTTACGGGCAGCGCAAGCTGCGGCAGGGAAGCTATGTCGGAAGCACCGGTGGTCTTTTCAAAAAACCCGGAAACAACCGCCTCCACGAGTTTCGGGTTGATGCCAAGAAGGGAAAAGGGCTGGCAGAAGGCGTTCAGCATGCCGCTGACACGAAGGGAAGCCACAATCACGGCAAAAAGCATGATTGCGCCGCATACCCTTAACATGGCGGCCATTCCATCCGCCACGCCGTTCATCAAAGCGCGCACCAGGGAGAATTCTTTTGCCTCGGCGGGAAAGGATGTAGGAGACGGGGTTTTGCCCCGTTGAAAAAACGCTCCAAGAAGCAGCACGATAAGCGCGCCAGCCCAGTGGGATGCCATTATCACAACGCCCAAAGAGGGGCTTTTCAAAATAGTGGCTGCCAGCGTGCCGGAAAGGAACATCGGCCCCGCCAGGTTGCAAACGGCGCACAGCCGCTCGGCGGTGGGAAGGTCGATTTCCTGCCGGCCATAAAGCGTTGCCGTCAGCTTTGCGCCCACGGGGTAGCCCGAAACCGCCCCCAGCACCATTAAAGGTCCTGCTTCGCCGGGCAGCCCCAACTTTCGCATCGCCGGGGAAAGGAATCTTCCCAGCTTTGCCGGAAGGCCGGAAGCCGTCAGCACCGAGGCGAGCACAAAGCAGGGGAACAGGGCGGGCAGCAGACCGTGGACGAACAGCGAAAAGCTGTCTCTGGCGGCGGTGAGCACCGACTCCGGATACAAGAGACATAAAACGATGCACAGCGCCGCGCAAACGCCGGACAAAACCGGCACCGCACGTTTCATTCGAGCCTCCCTTCGGTCGGGCGGGATGACATAAACACTCTGCCTGTGTTATAATATATCGATTTTCCTGGGAACATTACCGGAACAGAGCTTTCGGCACTCCTTTGGAAGGATTCGGCATTGTGCCGGACCAAAAAACACGAAAGGCGATTGGTTCGTGAACAAGACGGCAAAAGCACTTGCGCTCATGATGGCGCTTCTGTTGACGCTCGCTGGATGCGGCGCAATCAAAACCCAGACCTACTCCTTTGCCATGGGTCCCAAGGGCAGCGATTTTTACGCTCTGGGCGAAGGCATCTGCACAGACCTGACCGCCGGTGTTTCCGGCGTGCGCTTCAACCCCGTTGAGTCCGGGGGAAGCGTTTCGAATGTTGACATGCTGTTTGACGGTTCCGCCCAGCTCGCGATGATGACCGCCGATGTGGCGGTGCAGGCTCTGGCGGCGCACCCGAAGCTGCGCGCCGTGGCGCCGCTGTTTTCCCAGGCGCTGCACGTGGTCGCCACCGGCACGTCCGGCATCCGCTCATTGTTTGACCTGAAGGCGAGAAGGGTAAGCCTTGGAACGAAGGGCACGGGTGTCGCAGCCTTGGCGGAAAGAATCATCGCCGCCGCCCATCTTGAGCTGAGGGACATTCAAAGGCAGTATCTGGAGCCTGCCGAGGCTTTCGAGCAGATGAAAAGCGGCAAGCTGGACGCCTGCTTTGTGCTGGCGGCACCGGGCAGCAGCGCCATCGCCCAGCTCGCGCAGGAGATGGACGTTGTGATCGTCCCTCTGACCGACGAGGCGATGCGCAGGCTCACGGAAAACAGCGACACATTCACGGAAGGCGAAATACCGGCGCACAGCTACAAGAATCAGGACGAACGGGTGGATGCCGTTTTTGTGGACGCCCTGGTGGTGACCACTTCCGACCTGCCGGATAACGTGGCGATTTCAATGGCGGCGGTGTTTCGGGAAAAAGCGGCGGAAACGCTGAAAAAGGTCGGGATTGCAGCTGTAACCGAAGGAACCGTTTCGAACATACCCCTTCACGAGGGGCTGGAGTCAAAAAAGAATGAGTGAGCTGGTCAAAACAAGGAAAACCCTGGGTCTTGCCCTCGGCGCGGGCAGTGCCAAGGGCTTTGCCCACATTGGCTTTTTGCAGGTGCTGGAGGAGGAGGGCATCCCCGTCGATTTCGTGTGCGGTTCCAGCATGGGCGCCGTGGTGGGCGCCATATACTGCTGCGGCACCGACTTGAAGCTCGCCGGGCAGATGATCCCCATGCTCAACGAAAAGGAACTGTTCGACTTCCGCCTGCCCCGAAAGGGCGGCTTCATCAAGGGCGAGAAGTTCCAGGCGCTGGTCCGGCTGCTCACCAAGGACAAATCTTTCGAAGAAACGAAAATCCCCTTTTCCTGCGTGGCGGTGGACCTTTACACCGGCAGACTGGTGGTGCTCTCCGAGGGGAAG
>JBMNTW010000097.1:0-6802 GCA_050945935.1 Christensenellales bacterium | reverse complement strand
CCTTCGATGATGTTGTTGTTGGTGACGATGTAGCCGTCCGCGGTGAGGATGATGCCCGTACCGGTGGAAGTTTCCTCTTCGTTGTTCCTCCTGGTGACTTCGCTGTACACATGAATTCTGCTGGACACGCCGCACACCGAAGGCGAAGCCTGCTCAAAGATGGAGGCGATGAGGTTCTCCCTGTCGATTGCCGGGGGCGTAAGACTTCCCAGATCGGGAACGGGAAGTTCGTTCCTAGGAGCGGCGGGCGTTTCGAGGGCAGCGGAAGCTTCGGGCTCCGCGCCCGGCGTTTGATCCGGCAGAGCCGGCGTGACAGAAGGAGCAGGCGTCCTCTCCGGCGCTTGCGGAAGCACTCCGCCATGGTTAGGCCGCGGGGTGACAACGGCTTCGTACGCCGTTTGCGCCCCGACGGGCAGAATCCCTGTGGCCATCAGTGCCACGACGCAGGCCAGAGCGCCCAGCACGAAGCACAAAAACCCCGTTGCAAAGAGGGAACCCAAACTAAAGCGCCCTCTGGGTTCGCGGTGATGGTATTCCTGACGGTCGGAAGGAAAGCTGGTAAACTGATTGTCCTGCACGTTGATACCTCCGATTAGAATGAAGCCTTGTGATGCCTCAGGCGTTTTCCCTCGCCCTGAGCAGTTTTCTGGACGCAAGCGGCAGGGTGAACGTGAACGTTGTTCCCTTGCCGGGCGTGCTTTCCACCGTAATGTCCTCCCCGTGCTGTTCGATGATCTTTTGCACGATGGAAAGGCCAAGCCCTGTTCCGTCGCTGCCGGGGGTGTGGGCCTTTTCGACCTTGTAGAACCGCTCCCAGATTTGGGTAAGGTCCTCTTCGGGGATGCCTTTACCGGTATCCGACACCGCCACCCACGCCTTTCCGTCCTTTGCGCGGGTGGATACGGCGATGGTGCCGCCCTGGGGGGTAAACTTGATGGCATTGTCGATCAGGTTCCGAAGAACCTGGCTGATGTGGTCCGGGTCTGCGAAAACGGGGCAGGAATCCTCCCTGAAATCCGCTTCGACGTTCAATCCCTTGCCGTCGATCCTTGTTTCAAAGGTGATTAGTGTGCGCCGGATGTGCTCGTTGATGTCGAACACCTTTTTCGTCATCGGGAAGTTGCCCGATTCGATTTTGGAGAGGTCCAAGAGGTTGGTGACGAGGTTGCTCAGCCGCTTGGTTTCGTCCAAAACGATGCTCAAGTACTCCCTCTGCTCACCTTCGGGGACGGAGCCGTCCAGCACAGCCTCTAAGAATCCGCGCATGGATGCCAATGGCGCTTTCATCTCGTGGGATGCATTCGCCACAAAGGTGCGACGCAGGTCGTCCAGGCTTTTTAACTCCATCGCCATCTGATTGAAGCTGTTGGCGAGCTGGCCGATTTCGTCGTTGGACTTGACCGGCACTCGGGAGGAGAAATCGCCTTTCGCGTAGCTTTTCGCCACGTTGTTCATAATCACCAGAGGTTTGGTGAAGGTTCTTGCAGTCAGGGGGACGAGCACCACCGCAAGAAGAATGCCGATGATGGCGCAGGTAAAAACGTTTTGATAGATGGTGGAGACACTCTCTTGAATGTCGTCCATTTTGGTATGCAGATAGATGGCGCCCCGGATTCTGCCGTCCAGATACAGCGGCCTGGCGATGGTCATGACGGGAACGCCGAAAGCGTCCCCGAAAAAGCCGGTGGTGCGGATGACCTTGCCGTTTTTGACCACGTCATCCCAGCTGTCCTGCAGGTGAAAATCGGTGTTTTCCGCCCATTCGCGCTCCTTGAGGGGGTCGTTGACGCGCAAAATGCCGGAGGAATCGTCAATAATCCAGACGTATGCCCCGTATTTGCGCGCGATGACCTGCAGTTCGGTGATGGCAAGGGCGCGGTTTTCGCCGGAATAGTACTTGTCGGAAACAATGGTGTTGATCTCTTCGGCTTCCCGAACCATGGTGGACACGAGACTGCTCTCGTACTGGCTGCGGAACAGCTCGCCGACGAGCACGCCCAACACCAGCATGGCGGCAAGCACGATGACCAGATAGGTCCACAGCATCCGGGAATAGACCGATTTGAACATCCCTTACTTTACCTCGAATTTGTATCCCACGCCCCAGACGGTTTTGACCTGCCAGGGCACGTTTTCAACATTCAGCTTTTCGCGGATGCGCTTGATGTGCACGTCCACCGTTCTGGAATCTCCGAAGTAGTCAAACCCCCAGACCTGCTCTAAAAGCTGCTCTCTGGTGAACACCTTGTTGGCGTGGCTGGCGAGGAAATACAGAAGCTCAATCTCCTTCGGGGGCATTTCGATTTCTTTCCCGTCGCACACGACGGAGTAGTTCGAAAGGTTGACGCTCAAACGGTCAAAGCTCACTTCGCCGGAATCGTCCTCCTGCTTGATGCTCCTGCGGATGACCGCCTTGACCCTGGCGACAAGCTCTTTCGTGTCGAAGGGTTTGGCGAGGTAATCGTCCGCCCCCAGTTCCAGACCGAGAATTTTATCAAACACTTCGCCCTTGGCGGTGAGCATGATGATGGGCACGTCGCTCTCTTCCCGGATTTCGCGGCAGATCTGCCAACCGTCCATGCCGGGGAGCATTACGTCCAACAGCACCATCGCGGGGGAAAGCTCCCGGAAGCGCTTTAAGCCCTCCGTGCCGTTGTTGACGGTTTCGACCTTAAAGCCCTCCTTCTCAAGATAAAGGGTGACGATGCGGCAAATATTCTTGTCGTCGTCGATCATGAGAATGGTGGTGTTATCCTTCATGGTGTTCCTCCTCGCTCAGCACCTGAATGCCGTTTTCCCGAAGCAGGGCTGCGGTCACACCGTCCCCCTCCTTCTTTTTGCCGGAAAAGGTTCCGTCATAGATCACGCCGCTTCCGCAGGAAGGGCTGTTCGCCTTGAGTATCGCTTTCGTCGCTCCCGCAAGCTTGCAGATGCGCAGGGTCTCTTGCGCGCCTTTGATGAACGGTTCCGTTACGTCCCTGCCGTCTTTGGTGAGTACCCTTGCTTTGCCGCTTATCACGTCCGCCCCGGTTCCGTCTGGAATCTCGCTGGGGGAACGCGGCGTGGAAAGCCCGCCCAGCTGTTCCGGGCAGACGGGGATGGCAAGCCCCTTTTGCACGAGTTCCATCATGCGCGCATCGGCTTTGTGGTTGCCGTCATAACGGCATTGGCAGCCCGCAAGGCAGGCGGAAACGATCAGCATGGCAGACTCTCCCTTCGATGATTACTTCAGACTCACGACGGTCACGCCGGTTTCGCCCTCGCCGTACTGGCCCAGGCGGAAGTTGGAAACGTGCTTGTGCCGTTTCAGGAAAGATTGAATCCCCGAGCGCAGGGCGCCGGTGCCCTTGCCGTGGATGACGTACACCTCTTTCAAGCCGGACATGAACGCGGTGTCAATATAACGGTCAACTTCGATGATTGCCTCGTCCACCGTCATGCCGCGAACGTCAATTTCCAGAGAAGCAGTGGTGCTTTCCCGCTTGACGGAGGCGGTGACGCGGTTCTTTTCGTCCTCTTTGCCGATGAGCCGCACGTCCTTGAGTTTGACGGACAGCTTGAGAATCCCCGCCTGAACGGTGATTTCGCCCTTGGAATCGGGGGGCGTGAGCACCGTGGCTTCATTGTCAATCGAAAGGACGTGCACCACATCTCCCGGTTGAACGGTCTTGGGCGCAGGCGCCGCGGCGAGGTTGCTCTTTTCGTCCTGGGGGGCGAGCCCGTCGTGCAGCGTGCTTTCGGAAGCGCGCAGTTCGTCCCTGGCTTTTTGAATCGCCCGGCTGCGGTCGGATTCGGCGGCGGCGCTCAACTCCTTGAGTTCGCGGATGATCCGCTCGGACTCCGCCTTCGCCCGATGCACGATGGCGCGGGCTTCTTCTTTTGCTTTTTTGATGGCCTTGTCCCGCTGTTCGGCGATGCGCTTCTTTTCCTTTTCGGTTTCGTCCCGCAGACGGTAAAGCTCCGCCCGGGCTTCCTCGGCAAGCCTTCTCTCCTGCTCGGCGATGCGCCGCTGGCTCTCTGCGCCGGAGATGGCGTCCTCAAAGGAGATGTCCTTCACAGTTAAATGCTTCTGGGCGCCGTCGATGATGTGTTCGGGAAGGCCCAGTTTTCTGGAAATCTCAAAGGCGTTGCTCTTGCCCGGTATGCCGATGAACAACCGGTAGGTCGGGCGCAGGGTGGTCACGTTGAACTCCACAGAGGCGTTCTCCATCCCCTCTTTTGTCAGAGCGAATGCCTTCAGCTCGCTGTAGTGCGTGGTGGCGAGGGTGCGCGCCTTGCGGCCGTGCAGTTCCTCCAGAACGGACATTGCCAAAGCTGCGCCCTCCACAGGGTCTGTGCCGCTGCCCAACTCGTCCACCAGCACCAGACTGCCGCTATCCGCCTCCTTCAGAATGTCCACAATGTTTTTCATATGGGACGAGAAGGTGGAAAGGTTCTGGGCGATGCTCTGCTCGTCTCCAATGTCTGCGAACACGTCGGTGAACACGGGCATTTCCGTGCCGTCCATAGCGGGAAGGTACATGCCGCTCTGGGTCATCAGCGAAAACAGGCCTACGGTTTTCAACGTGACGGTCTTGCCTCCGGTGTTCGGACCTGTGATGATGAGCGTGTTGAAATCCCTGCCCAGCCAGAGGTCGATGGGGACCACGACTGTGGGGTCAATCAGCGGATGCCTGCCGCCCACAATGCGGATGAACCCTTGGGTGTTCAGATGCGGGCAGGTTGCCCGCATGTCTCTCCCCAGCTTGGCTTTGGCGAAGATGACGTCAATCTCGGCAAGCACTTCGAAGGATGCCAGCAGCGCCGGCGCATCGGGGGCGACGGCGGCCGTCAGCTCCGCGAGGATGCGCTGGACCTCTTCCGTTTCTTCGGAAAGCAGTTTTTTCAGCTCGTTGCCGATTTCCACCACCGCCATCGGCTCGATGAACAGCGTCGCCCCGGAGCCGGACTGGTCGTGCAGCAAGCCGGGGACGGAAGAACGGTACTCCTGCTTGACGGGCAGGACGTATCTGCCGTTGCGGATAGTGATGATGCTCTCCTGCAGGCAGTTTTTGTACGCCGGGGAGTGAATCATGGCGTTCAGCTTGTCCCGCACGCGGTCGTTGCAGGCGCGAATGGACCTTCTCAACGAAGCGAGCTTGGGGGAAGCGGAATCCGCCATCTCATCCTCGGTAAGGATGCAACGGAAAATCTCTTCCTCAATGCCCCGCGCGGTGTGCAACGAGCACGCCATCTGATAAAGCTGCGTGGGACTTTCTTCTTTCGTAAGCGAAGCCTTGGCAAAGCGCATGGAGCGCAGCGCTTTGCCAATGGCAAGCAGTTCCCCCATGCCGAGGGACAGCGTCACGCCGGAACGCCGCAAGGACTCCCGCACGTCCGGAAAACTGTCCACCGGGGAACGGCCCAGCCTGTTGAGTTCTTCGTCCGCCTCCTGGGTCTGCTTGAGAAGGTTCGAGACCTCCGCGTAACCGTTGGCGGGACGGATCTGCCTTGCGCGTTCCTTCCCCATTTCGGAAGAAGCGAGTTCGGTAAGCTTGTCGACAATCTTGTCGTACTCGAGTATTTTAAGAACCCTGTCGGTCATGTCTTGTTCCTTTTTGAATGGTTTTTGCTACCCCTCGGGTAAAGTGGCCGGCAGTGGAAGGCTCAACCGGCAAAACGGCGCCGCCGCGGAGCGCTTCCTGATAAGCTTCGATGCGTTCCGCCACCGTTTTTGCATCTTCCTGATAAAAGTTCAGCCGCCAGGCGGAGGCGCCAATGCCCTTCAACTCGTCAAACACCCTTAAACCGTCCAGCGGCAGTGAGTTGAGCAGCATCACGTCGCACCTGCCGGGCTTCTGGGACACGGGATGCAGGCTGAAGTCAACATCCCGTCGGTCGGTCAGCGTGCGTTTTGCACCCAGGAAACAGTCCTTTGCGCAGCGGCCCAGCTGCTCCCTGGTGGGGCAGTGCAGAAGGTGCATCGTGGGGATGGTGCCGTATACAATCAGCTCGGCAGAAATATTGCTGTTAATTATATCACGAATCTGGGGAACTGTTAACTCCACAGAAAGTGTCACTTTTGACAGCCCCATCGTAGCATGGGCGGCTGCCGAGGGCGTGTTTGTCATATTCAGCGTGTAGTCCCCGCGCACATCTGTGAAAACTTTGCATAGCGGTCCAACCTGCCCTATGTTAGACGCCACAGCGCCCGAAAATGTTCCCGACGGAAAAGAAGTCAGCAAATCGATGGCTTTTTTCAGGTTATCGTCCATGGTCAACGGGGGCAGAACGGGGAACAGCTTCGCGCCGTGCTTTTGCGCAAGTTGGGTAAAAGGCAAAAACTGCTTCTTTTCCCAAAGCTGGGGCTGGATATACAGGGTGTTTACACCGAAGGAAAGCGCCCGCTCCGCCTGCTCCGGCGCGGCGATTTGCACAATCAGCTCCGGCGTACCACATTCGGCACTTTTTCTTGCCGGAGCAGTATTTATCAGCTGATTTACCGGCAGCGTTCTTCGCCGGGACTCCGCAATCTGCTGTTCAAGGGCGTCCGCCGCCTCCCTGCGCAGCCGGTTGAGTTCGGACACGGCAACGAAAGCGGGCTGCTCTCCAAGATATGCGGAAAAATCCCCCAGCGAAAAGGGTGTGTTTCCCAGCTTTGCCGCCTGGGCGCGCAGTTTTGCTTCGTCTGCCGCTGCGGTTTTGGCTGGTGTGACAACGTCCCCACTGGCGGTGGCGGAAAACCCCATGGCGGAGAGCGTGAGGGACAACGGTTCCCCGACTTGTGCGTGCAGGAACGCGGAAACTTCCGTGCGACGGGGCT
>JBMNTW010000096.1:0-6949 GCA_050945935.1 Christensenellales bacterium | reverse complement strand
CGGGTTTTGCCAGATCCCTTTGATACGGCGGGTCGATGAAGATAAAGTCAAAGGGCGGCTTGTCCTTCAAAAAGGCAAGGCAGGCGGCGTAATCCCTTTGCATGATGACCGAGCGGTCCAAAAATCCCATCTTTTCGGCGTTCTTTTTGATGAAGCGGACGCATTCGGCGGAACTGTCGTTCAACACGGCCTGTTCCGCCCCGCGGCTTATAGCTTCAAGCCCCAGATTGCCGGAACCGGAAAACAGGTCCAGCACCCGGGAACCGGGAATGTCAAACTGGATGCTGCCGAACAGGGCTTCCTTGACCTTGTCCAGCGTGGGGCGGGTGTTTCTTCCTTCCGGGGCGTCAATCTGCCGTCCCCGGGCTGTTCCGCTGATGATTCTCATGTCAGTATTCTATCACACCACCGTGTTTCAATACAAGCGGATGCGCCAGATTTCATGCGATATGTACAATATCTTGTATACGGATTGGGTTTTATCACCAATTGGAATGTTCCTTGTCGATTACTGATGTGCCATGAGAATCGCGGTGAGGGCAGGAGTTCGAATCTCCTGAGCTTTACCAAACGATGTCCGGTTAATCCTCAATGTAAACCCGCGGTACCCTGGCGCTGAAGGAAAGCAGCACCTCGTAGCTGATGGTGTTTGCCCATTCCGCCATTTCATCCGCGTCGATGCGCTCTGTTCCCATGCTGCCGAGAAGAACGGCTTCGTCTCCCTCCACCACGCCGGGGATTTCGGTTACATCCACCATCACCTGGTCCATGCACACCCTGCCAAGGATGGGCGCGCGTTTTCCGCGGATCAGCACGCAGCCTTTGCCGGAAAGGGCGCGCTTGTAGCCGTCGCCGTAGCCCACCGTCAGCGTCGCCACCTTGGTGGGGCGCCAGGTGGTGTACGTCCTGTCGTAGCTGATGGTCTCCCCCGCGGGCACGGTTTTCACATAGTCCACCTGGGTGCGAACGGACATCACGGGCTCCAGCGGAATGTTCCTGTGCACGTTTCTGGACGGATAATAGCCATACATCATGATGCCGGCGCGCACCATGTCCAGATGCGTCTCGGGAAGGTCGGCGATGGCGGCGCTGTTGGCGGCATGCAGCTGCGGATTAAAGCCGTGGCTTTTCAGCCGCTTGTGCAGCGTTTCAAACCTTTGGAACTGCTCATGGGCATAGCCCTTATCCGCCCCGTCGGAGTTGGCGAAGTGGGTAAAAAGCCCCTGCAGCTCCAGCGAGGTGCAGCCCTTCAGGCATTCCGCCATGCGGTCCAGCTCACGCTCCTCACGAATGCCGATCCTGCCCATGCCGGTGTCCACCTTCAGATGCGCCTGCACCCATTTGCCCTGCTTTTTCGCTTCCGCGTCCAGCGCTTTTGCCAGAGAAGGCTCGCAGACGGTGGGCTGCAGGTCGTAGGTGACGATGGCTTCCGCGGCGTCCGGCAAATTGTTGCCAAGAACGACAATGGGCGCGGTGATGCCCGCTTCGCGCAGGGTGATGCCCTCTTCCACAATGGCAACGGCCAAACAGGAAGCGCCGTTTTTCAACGCCACTCTGGAAAAAGGCACCAGCCCGTGGCCATAGGCGTCCGCCTTGACCACGGCGATCATTTTGGTGGCGGACTTTAACGAAGCGCGGATCGCGCGCACATTGCGCGCCGCCGCGCCGAGATCTATCGTGCAGAAAGTTTTTCGTATCATGGTCGACCTCCGGTCTCTATCGCTCCATTCAAAATATTCTACCACCCTCCCCACTGTCAAACAAGGACGCAAATGTGAATAATCCGACACCCTTGCAAAGCGCTGAAGTAGCTGATAGTATGATTGAGAATCGCTTTTTGGAAGAGGTATACGTCAAAACATGGAACATTCAGAAAGGAATCCGCGAAAAAAGAGGGGCAAGATTGCCCGTTTTTTATCCTATTACAAACCGCACCTTCCGCTGTTTATCACAGACATGGTATGCGCAACCCTCATCGCCGGGGTGGACATTCTGTTCCCCATGGCGTCCCGGCACGCGATGTACCAGCTGCTGCCCAACGGGGAGTACAACTCCTTCTTCTGGCTGATGGGCATCCTCGTGCTCGCGTACATCATCCGTTCCGTGATGCAGTATGTGGTCACCTATTTCGGGCATGTGCTGGGCGTTCGCATGGAGGCGGACATGCGGCGGGACCTGTTTTCCCACATGCAGACCCTTTCCTTCAGCTTTTACGACAAGTCCCGCACCGGCCAGCTCATCAGCCGGGTGGTGGGCGACCTGTTTGAGATTTCCGAGCTTGCCCACCACGGGCCGGAGGACGTTTTCATCTCCGCCCTGACGCTGATCGGCTCCTTTGCCTTCATGATTTCTTTGAGCTGGAAGCTGTCTTTAGTGCTGCTCATCGTCATTCCCGTTCTGCTGGTGTTCACCCTGCGCCAGAGGGTGCGCATGGCAAAAGCTTCCAAGGAAGTCAAGAAGAAGCTGGCGGTCATCAATGCGGACATTGAGTCCAGCATCTCCGGCATCCGCGTTGCCCAGGCCTTCGCCAACGAGCAGCACGAGATCGAGAAGTTCAACGAGGGCAACTCCAAGTTCGAGGCGTCCAAGTCCGTTTACTACAAGGTAATGGCGGAATATCAGGCGGGCATGGAGTTCATCACCCGCATATTGAACGTCATTGTTATCGCCGTGGGCGGCGCGCTCATCATGGCGGGGGATATGGACATCGCCACCCTCATCACCTTCCTGCTCTTCGTATCCGAGTTCCTGCAGCCCATCCGCAGGATTACCGCGTTCATGGAGCAGTACTCTTCCGGCATGGCGGGCTTTGAGCGCATGCTCGAGCTGCTCGACACCCCGTCAGACATTGCCGACGCCCCCGACGCAAAACCTTTGGAAAACGTCAAGGGCGAGATCCGCTTCAATGACGTGACCTTCGCCTACGACGACGGCGTGACGGTGCTTTCCCATGTGAACCTGACCATCAAACACGGCGAAAAGCTCGCCCTTGTTGGCCCCTCCGGCGGCGGCAAGAGCACCCTTTGCCAGCTGATTCCCCGTTTTTACGAGCCTGTGAGCGGCAGCATCACCATCGACGGGCGGGACATTCGAAAGGTGACGCTAAGCTCCCTTCGCGCAAACATCGGCATGGTGCAGCAGGACGTGTTCCTCTTTGCCGGCACCATTAAGGACAACATCCGCTACGGCAAGCTGAACGCCACAGACGAGGAAATCGTTCAGGCAGCCAAAAACGCAGAAATCCACGACTTCATCATGACCCTTCCCAAGGGTTACGACACGTTCGTGGGCGAGCGCGGCATCATGCTCTCCGGCGGTCAGAAACAGCGCATCTCCATCGCGCGGATTTTCCTTCGCAACCCGCCCATTCTGATTCTGGACGAGGCCACCAGCGCGCTGGACACCGAAACCGAAGTCAAAATCCAGAACGCGCTGGACAGGCTCTCTTCCGGCCGCACCACCCTCGTCATCGCCCACCGGCTTTCCACCGTCAAAAACGCGGACGAGATCATCGTCATCGGAGACGAGGGCATTGCCGAGCGGGGCACCCATGCGGAACTGCTGGAAAAGGACGGCGCCTACGCAGCCCTTTACAAGGCCCAGTTCGCGATGCACGAATAAGAAACTAAATGCAGCAATCCCCCGGCGCATACCGGGGGATTTTCTTATCCATGAGGCAAATATGCGAACTGATATAACCAAGACAGGGTTTACGGGCGGTTTGCACTGTGACATGCTTCTCAACGGGCTGAAGCTGCAAAGAAGGCTTTTACCCGCAAGCGTTGCACGCGCAGAGCATCTCATCTACCCCCTCGCTCCCTTTTGGGCGGTCTTGGCAGAACTCCATCGAGACGGTAACGCATCGGGAAAAACGCAATCAACTCATCCAAACGGGTGCGCAGTCAAATCATCAGGCGCCTTCTTTTCAAGTAAACGCAATCCGCAAAGAATGCCCTGCCCAATGCATCAAAAAACCCGGCTCGCAAGTTGCGAACCGGGCTTTTGCCATGAACCTTATGCCATGGTGGGAGCGGCTTTGAAGCCGGGCAGTTTGGTAAAATCGACGATGGCCTTGGTGGGGCAGTTTTCCACGCATGTGCCGCAGCCGACGCACTTGTCGTAATCCACGACGGAGACGCCGCCCTTGACGTGAATGGCATCGTACGCGCACTTCTTCTCGCACAGCTTGCAGGCGATGCAGCCGCGCATGCAGATGGCGCGCACTTCCTTGCCGGAATCGGTGTTGCGGCAGGCAACGCCCACAGGCGCCTTGGCAGAGATAATGTCGATCACGCTGCGGGGGCAGGCGGTGGCACAGATGCCGCAGCCGACGCACTTTTCGCGGTCCACGGTGGCAAGGCCTTCTTTGACGTGAATCGCGTCAAAGGGGCAGGCGCGCTCGCAGTCGCCCAGACCCAGGCAGGAGAAGCGGCAGCTCAGCTGACCGCCGGAAACGTCCATCGCGGACTGGCAGGTGGCAACGCCGCTGTACACCGCCTTGGGCTTCACGCCGCCCAGAGCGCCCTGGCAGCGGACGAATGCGACCTTATCGTCCGAAGCGTCAGCCTCTTTGCCCATGATTTCGGCGACCTTCTTGGCCACCGGAGCCTTGCCCACGGGGCAGCCGTTGGTGGGCGCTTCGCCCTTGACCACGGCTTCGGCGAAAGCGTCGCATCCGGCGAAGCCGCAGGCGCCGCAGTTCGCGCCGGGCAGCGCTTCACGGACCAGCTGAATGCGTTCGTCCTTCTCGATGCTGAACTTTTTGGAAGCAAACGCCAGCACAAGCCCGAACAGCAGACCCATTGCGCCCACGATGAGGGCAGGAATCACAATATCCATAATGTTCATTTGAGCGCCCCCTATCTGGTGATCAGGCCGGTGAAGCCCAGGAAGGCAATTGCCATCAGACCGGCGGTGATCAGCGAAATCGAGAAGCCGCGCAGGGACTTGGGCGTATTGCCAAGCTCCAGACGTTCGCGGATGCCCGCCAGCAGAACGATGGCGAGGGTGAAGCCGAGAGCGGTACCCACCGCGTTGACCATGGCGGTGCCCAGGCCGTAACCGGAGTTGATGTTGATGATGGTCACGCCGAGGACGGCGCAGTTGGTGGTGATCAGGGGCAGGTACACGCCCAGGGACTGATACAGCGTCGGGCTGCTCTTCTGAAGGAACATCTCGACAAACTGCACCAGCGCCGCAATCACCAGAATGAAGGTCAGGGTCTGCAGGTACTCAAGACCCAGGGTCTCCAGCACGAACTTCTGCACCAACCAGGTCACCAGCGCGGCCAGAGCCATGACGAAGGTGACGGCAAGGCCCATGCCCGTGGCGGTTTCAACCTTCCTGGAAACGCCGAGGAAGGGGCAAATTCCCTGGAACTGCACCAGCAGCACGTTGTTGCACAGTATCGCGTTCAGAAGGATCAGGATGATTTTCACGATCCCGTTTGCGGATGCGATAGACATTAGACTCCCTCCTTACGCGCTTTTCTCTTGGAATCGATTCTGTCAAACACGAGGTTGAACAGCGCCAGGAACAATCCGAAGGTGAAGAACCCGCCCGCGGGGGTGGCGAACAGCTTAAAGGCGTTCGCTGCAAATCCTTCGCCCAGAATCGGGTTGCCCAGCAGCGTGCCGGAGCCGACGATCTCGCGGAAGGCGCCCATCAAAGACAGCGCCAGCGTGAAGCCGATGCCCATGCCCAAACCGTCCACAGCGGAGGCGGCAAGGCTGTTTTCCGGCTTGCCGGCAAAGGCTTCCGCCCTGGCAAGGATGATGCAGTTCACCACGATCAGCGGTATGAACACGCCCAGCGCCTTGTAAAGATCCAGGAAGAACGCCTGCATGACCATCTGCACGATGGTGACGAAGGACGCGATGACGACGATATACGCCGGGATGCGCACCTTCTCGGGGATGAAGTTCTTGAGCAGCGAGATCACCACGTTGGAACCGATGAGCACGAACATGGTGGCGATGCCCATCGAGAAGCCGTTGATGAGGGAGATCGTCGTCGCAAGGGTGGGGCAGGTGCCCAGCACGAGGCGGAAGGTGGGGTTTTCGGCCACGATGCCGTGCATGAAGATCCTTCCGAGCCCGGTTTTATTGGTAGATTCTTTCAATGGTTATCCCCTCCTTCCTCATTTGCCGTTGAATTTCGCGCAGGCCTTTTCAACCGCTTCGATCACGGCAGAAGAGCTGTAGGTCGCGCCGGTGATGGTGTCCACGCCTTCCGCACCGGTCTTGCCCACGAACTGGTCCAGGAACTCGGGCTTGCCCGCCTGGTCGCCAATGCCGGGGGTCTGGGTGGAAAGGTCCGCGGTGACGGAGGCGATGGTGCCGTCCGCGTTGAAGGTCACGGTGACGATTACGTCTCCGCCGGAGAAGCCCGCGGCGGTTTCGGTAATCACGTTGCCGGAAGCTGCGGAGCCGCCGCCTGCTGCGAACTGCTCACAGGCCTTGTTGATGGCTTCGATGACCGCGGTAGAGCTGTACGTCGCACCGGAGATGGTGTCCACACCGTCCGCGCTGGTCTTGCCCACGAACTGGTCGAGGAACTCAGGCTTGCCCGCCTGGTCGCCGATGCCGGGGGTCTGGGTGGAAAGGTCCGCGGTGACGGCGGCGATGGTGCCGTCCGCGTTGAAGGTCACGGTGACGCTCACTTCGCCGCCGGAGAAACCGGAAGCGGTGGCGGTAATCGTGCCGGGGCCGGCGTTGCCGCCGCCGCCCTTATTGGCTTCGATGATGGGGGCGGTCCAAGCGTTGACCGCCGCCAGAGCCATCACGCAAACCAGGCAGATGAGCCCGAGACGCAGTCCCAGAGTTCTGTATTCACGCATTGGACTTCACCTCGCTTCCATAGATGCGCGGCCTGGTGGCCTTGTCGATGAGGGGCGTTGCCAGGTTCATCAGCAGGATGGAGTAGGAAGCGCCCTCGGGATAGCCGCCCC
>JBMNTW010000095.1:0-7009 GCA_050945935.1 Christensenellales bacterium | reverse complement strand
CACCAGCCGGGCGTACATACCCGAAAACAGCCCGCTTTCCCTGACCGCGGAGGAGAAGCTCTCCCCCTGCTCCATGCGGGCGGACAATCGGTTGATCTTTGCAAGCGCTTCGTGCTGGGAAACCAGCCCGGGCAGCAGGCGGACGGCATCGTCAATGTCGTACCCGCTGGAAAGCAGCAGCGAAAGGGCATACGCCACCCTTCCGGAGGCGATTTTTTCCGAAACGCGGCGCACAAAGGGCAGCTTCGTCAATAGTCCGGTGAGCCGTTCGTACCCTCCGGCGGTGCGGGAGGACGCGAAAGCGAACACGCCCGCGCAGGCAAAAAGCCCCGTGAGCACAAGGCAGATGATGCCCGCTGTGCGACCGAAGGCCAGCACGCCGGCGGTCAGGCCGGAAGCGCCGCCCAGCTGGGCATACACTTCCGAAAACACCGGCAGCACCTTCAGTAAAAGCACCGCCACCACGCAGAGCATCACCACCGCAAGGAGCAAAGGGTGCAGAAGGGTGTTCGTCAGCTGGCGGCGGATGGCGCCTTCCCGCTGGTAGTACAGCGCAAGGGCGTCCATAACCTCCTCCAGGCACCCCGTCCGCTCGCCGATGCCTGCTAAAGAAACCATGTAGGATGGATAGTCGCCGCCTGCCTTCAGCGCGTTTTCCAGCGTGTCTCCCGAAGCGAGTTTTTCCGCGATTATGCGCAGGGCTTCGTCCCCGTTTTCCTCCGCTGTGGCGAGAAGCCCGTCCGCAAGCAGCATGCCGGAACGCAGCACCAGGGCGCATTGGGTGCAAAAAAGAGAAAGTTCTTCTGCGGATTTTCGGTTTCGTCTGCGCATCGCAACCTCCGTTTCAAAAGCGGGGTAAACGTCCAAAAAAGGCGGCGCGAATGCGCTGCCTGTCTGGCGCCGGTGAAATAAAGGCTTCTATTAATAGAAGTATTTGGTGGAGTAATTGCTGCCGTTGCCGATGAATCGGTTGATCTTCGTGCTGTTTTTACCGGCGGAGGCAAAGGTCGGGTCCATCAGCTTCCATTCCTCGCCGGCAAAGTGAACCTGTTTGACCACCCAGCCTTCGCCCTCGATGTAAACCTCGTTCCAGGCGTGGTACACGTCATCCGGCGCGACGTAGCCCATCACCAGCTTCGCGGGGATTCCCACGGCGCGGAGCATTGCCGCCAGCATGGAAGCGTAGTCGTAACAGATGCCCGTCTTGCTTTCGTACAGCTCGTCCAAATCGGGCAGATACCCCACCAGCCTGCCGGCAATGGCGTCTTTCGCCTTGTCGTAATCGTAGCTGTAGTTGTCGATCACGTAGGCGTAAATCGCGTCGATCATCTCAACGTCCGTTTTCAGACCTTTGACCAGCTTCTTGGCGACCTTCACCACCTTGGTGGAGTCGGAAAAGTTCACCCGCTGGTTGGGCTGCAAAAAGGGCGCCTTGTCGTCCGAAATTTTAGCGTCGACGGTTTCCGAATGCAGCAGGGAATAGGTGTTGCCGGACACCTGCTGATACACGCCGATTTTATAGCTGCCGTCCCCCAGCTGCAGGGGGAAGACTTCCACTTTGCCGGAGCTGTTCAAATCGTAATTGTAAACATTGGAACCGAAGGTGATGCGCACCTTCAGCCTTTTGGGCGATTTGCCCACATGGTTGATCAGCACAATGCCGTCCGACGCTTTGGAATCGTCCACGTTCACCCGTCCGTTCCCTGCGGCAAGGGCGGAAAGGGGCAGAACACAAAGCAGCGCGATGGCGGCAAGAAGCAGGCTGATGCGGCGAAAACGTTTTGTATGGTTCATGTTTTTCCTCATTGGTACTAGGGGTTCTATGCAAACACGTTCGGTGAAATCTTTGTTTCTGGTATAAATTATAGCATCGCG
Organism: Christensenellales bacterium; assembly: GCA_050945935.1. GTDB lineage: Bacteria > Bacillota > Clostridia > Christensenellales > CALWSW01 > CALNBC01. The sequence goes on along the minus strand of JBMNTW010000095.1, from coordinate 5,134 downwards.
CAACGGGTCTGCAACGTTTTTGCGCGTGATTCGTGGAATTTGTGACTACAAATTCATGATTGGGACGCATTTGGAAGAAAATGGTGTGAAAAACGGCGAAAACCCAAAAAGTAAAAAAAGCCCCGAAGGGGCTAAAGCGGCGTTTTCCGGCTATTCGGTGACTTCGCCGACCCAGGCAACTTCATCGGTGCCAAGCGCGTCCTCCAGCAGATGAATGAGCTCCAGCATGCTGCGGAAGTGCTGGGTCTTGTTGCCTTCGATCCAGGTGACGGTGCCCTGCCAGGTGGCGTTCTGCCGGAACAGCACGCGCACCACAAAAGTACCCTTTTCGCCGTTTTTCAGCTGTTTTTCATCGATGATCTGAATATTTTTCATGATTTCTTCTCGCTTTACCGGATGATGTTGCGAATGGTTGCGAAAATACCGCTTTCCGAAGGTGGGCTGGGGGAAAGAAGTCAGATCAAAAATCAGTTCGCTCAGATGGATGAGATCCTCAAAACAAGTGAAGGGACGTTCGCACTGCAGATAAGCGGAGTACAATCGCCCGCTGGCGAAAATGCCCTCCACTTCGTCCACACATATGACAAGCCGGGCCAGATTGGCGTTATTTTCGTATCTTTCCGCGCTATGAACCAATGCCTGCGCACCTCATCTCAGCAATTTCGCCTGCATTATCCCATGTATTGGTAACAAAACGGTCACAAATACCACGGGAAACTGCAGTTTTGTGAAACCGGGCGCGCTTATATGCCGAATACCGTCGAAAACGCAGGCAGGCAGTCTAAAGCGCCGGCGGGAACCGGCGCGTCAGTCAACGAATGATGGGTGCTGCTTATTACATCACCGGCTTGACGGGCAGCAGATTGTAATGCAGCGCGATGCCGAAGGCGGTGGAACGCTTCTTGAAGCGCTCGAAGATGCGGGTCATGACCATCTGGCCGTTCTCGTAGGTCAAAGAGCCTAAAAGCAGCACGTACTGGGTGGGGGAGAAGCGGGAAACAATGTCGCTCTTGCGCAAGCAGGAAACCAGGGTGTTCTTCAGTTCCTCCATGGCTTCGGTGACCACCGCGGTGGCCGGCGGGTTGCCATCCTTGTCCGAAACGGTGATTAACGCCACCATGAAGCTCTGGCCGGAGCGCAGCATGAACCGGGACTGGATGCGGTAAATATTCTTAAATATTTCATAAGGGCAGTAATAAGCGCCGGGAGTGGCTTCCACCTCGTGGAGCTGCTCCTCGATCATCTCCAGGTCCGCTTCGATGCTGGTGATGGACTTGGTGATCTCGTTGTACAGGTTGGTGATCTGGCTGGAAACCTTGACCCCCATCTCGCTGTAAAACAGGTCCACCACGTAGTAATAGTGCTTCAGCGCGGAGTTGTGGTCCCCTTCCGCCATGTACGCGCGAATGAGCAGCTCGTGCATCTTTTCGGTGAACTTCTCCAGCGAGACGGCCTTTTCGCACATTTCGACGGCTTCCGAGGCGCGGTTGGCCTGCAGCAGCAGGTCAAAGGCGCGGGTGACGCAGTCAATGTAAATCGAGGAATAGTAGGTGCGCAGCGCCATCGTCCATTCTTCCGCCATGGACTTGGGAAGGAAATCCCCCTCGTAAATGCGGACGGCCTTCATGTAGCCCTCCAGCTTTTCGGCATCCGAAAGGGCGGCGTTGGCGGCGCGCCAGGAGGCTTCCAGAATTTCAATGTCTACCTCGCAGGGCAGGGCTTCGTTCCAGGCGTAGGAGTTCCTGCGGAACAGGATGAAGGGCTCATTTTCGTTGGGCAGGGCTTTGGTCAGAAGCGTTCTTGCGCGGTAGACGAGGTTCTTCAAAGCGTTCGCCGGATTCTCGCTGGAATCGTCCGGCCAGAGAATTTCAATCAGGCGGCTTTGGGGTATGACTTTATGGCGGTATACGATCAGGTACTCAATCAGGTTCCACACCTGTTGCATCCTGCCCGCAGAATCAGAGAGCGTATCTTCTCCGCAGGAAATGGAGAAGCCGCCAAGCATCTGAACACGGTATTTTCTTGCATCTGAAGGCATGGAAATAACCTCCTTAACAGGGGAACGCTGGTCACAATAGGACGTTTCAGGAAGATTATACAATATGCAAAACCTTTTGGACAGACCTTTTTACTCGTATACTGGTTAAATTTATGGACAGATACCCTTTCTGCGGTTTGAAATGAACGAATTTTTAGAATTTTTGTAAACAAACATGAGACCGCCTCCTTTTGCATACGAAAAACGGGCGGAGATCAACGCTCCGCCCGCGCATTCGCTTAACTCTGCCAGGAGTGCTTTTCCAGTTCCTCCATGAACTGCCTGGTGTAAAGGTCGTGGTACGCGCCGCGCTTTTCCATGAGCTCGTCGTGGGTGCCCCGTTCGACGATTTTGCCGTCCTCCACCACAAGGATAACGTCCGCATGGCGGATGGTGGAAAGCCTGTGGGCGACCACGAAGGACGTCCTGCCCTCCAGCAGCTTGGTGATTGCCTGCTGGATGAGCTGCTCGGTCTCGGTGTCGATGGAGCTGGTGGCTTCGTCCAGCACGAAGATGGGGGGAGAGTTCAGCACTGCCCTTGCGAAAGAGATCAGCTGCTTTTCGCCGGTGGAGAGCTTGTCGCCCCCTTCGCCCACGTCGGAATCGTAGCCCTTGTCGAGCTTTTCCACCACGCGGTCTGCCGCCACCAGCTTCGCGGCGGCTTCCACCTGTTCGTCCGTGGCGTCCGGGTTGCCGTAACGGATGTTTTCCCGGATGGTGCCGGAGAAAAGATGGGGGCTCTGCAAAACGTAGCCCAGATTGCTGTGCAGCCAGAGCATGCTGCGCTCCCTGTAATCCCTGCCGTCAATGAGAATCCTGCCGGATGTGGGCTCAAAGAACCTGCAGGCAAGGTTGACGATGGTCGACTTGCCCGCCCCCGTTTCGCCCACGATGGCGACGGTGGTGCCCGCCGGCACCTTCAGGCAGAAGTCCTCCAGCACGTTTTCGGTGCCGTCGGGATAACGGAAGGTCACATGGTCGAACTCAATGTCGCCCTTGATGGGCTCCCAGTTCTCCTTTTTGGGGTGGAAGGAGTCGCCGTACTTTTCGATGACCTCGGGCGTGTCCTGAATGTCCGGCTCTTTTTCCAGAAGGTCGGTCACGCGCTCAATGCTCGCCTGCAGCGAGATGAAGTCCGCGATGATGCGGGCGAACTGCTGGATGGGTTCGAAGATGGATACGGCGTAGGTGATGAACAGCGAGAAGGTGGCGAAGTCCATCAGCCCTTGAAGGGTCAGATTGCCGCCGTAGTACAGCACCAGCGCCACCGCGATGCTGCTGCAGAACACCACCACGGGCACGAACACGGCGTTCAGCAGCGAAGCCTTCACGGAATAGCCGTACATCTTGCCGGTGATTTTTTCAAAAGCGTCGCTGTTCTTGTCCTCCACGCCCAGGGTCTTGGCGGTGCGGGCACCGGAAATGCCTTCATTGTAGGCGCCGGTCATCTTGGAGTTCTGGCGGCGCACTTCGCGGTTGGCGGTGAGGATGCGCTTTTGAAAGTACACCGTGGCGATGGCGATGACGGGCACCAGAAGCATGAGCATAAGCCCTAAGGTCACATCCACGATGAGCATGGTGACGAACACGCCCACCACATAGAACAGCGACCACACGATGTCCACCACGCCCCAGGACATCTGGGATGCGATTTTGTTGACGTCGTTCATCACGCGGGCGAGGATGTACCCCACCGGCGTGACGTTGTAGTAGGAGAAGGACAGTTCCTGAAGCCTTCGGAACAGGGCGCTTCGAATGTCCCTGCCGATGAGCATTTCGGAAGACATGGCGAGCCGCGCGAAAATAATCACGTTCAGCGCCTGGAAGAGGATGATGCCCAGATAAAGAAGGGCATAGGGGACCAGCCCCTCGGTGGTTCCGGGCAGAATGAAGCGGGAAATCGCTTCTTTCTGGTAGACCGGCATGATGATGTCGATGAAGGCGGTGATGCCCATCATCAGGCAGATGGCCACCAGCTTCCAGCCGTATTTTTTAATAAAGGGCCAGAGCCGGAACCAGATTTTTATGTCAAATGGTTTGTCGTATACTTGCTCGTCATAACCGGACAAGGTGGATCGCCTCCCTTCGGTCAGTTGGCGGACGAAGCGCGTTCCGCCCCGCCCTGCAGGTCGTAAACCCGCTTGTAAAGCCCGTTCTTCTTCAGAAGTTCCTCGTGGTTGCCGATTTCCGCCAGTTCACCGTTCTTCAGCACGAGGATGCAGTCCGCGTGCATCAGGGTGGTGATCCTGTGGGAAATGATGATGGTGGTGGCCTTTCCTTCGCGGGCGCTCAGAGCGGCGCGGATCTTTTGGTCCGTCAGGGCGTCCACCGCGGAGAGGGAATCGTCAAACACCATGATGGGGGTTTTCTGCATCAGCATGCGGGCGATGGCCACGCGCTGCCGCTGACCGCCGGAAAGGGTCACGCCGCGTTCACCCACCACCGTGTCGTACCCTTTTTCGAAGCCCAGCACGGTTTCGTCCAGCGCGGCGATGCGCGCCGCCTTGCGGATTTCCTCCATCGACGCGCTCGGTTCCAAAGAGGCGATGTTTTCCGCGATGGTGCGGGAGAACAGGAAGGGCTCCTGCAGCACCAGACCCACGTTTTTGCGCACGTGGGAAAGGCGCATGTCCTTAATGTCCACCCCGCCGATGGTGATTCTGCCGCAGCCGGGGGCAAGGTCGTACAAACGGGTGAGGAGATAGGTCAGCGTACTCTTGCCGCTGCCCGTGCTGCCCAGCACGCCGAAGGTGGTGCCGCCGGGAATCTTGAAGGACAGGTGGGACAGCACATCCCCGCCGCCCTCGTAGGCAAAGCTGACGTCTTCGAATGCGATGTCTCCTGCCATATCCGGCGTTTTGCCGTTCGGGTCGTCCACTTCCTCCGGTTCGTCCAGAATCTCGCCCAGACGGTCCAAGGAAACGCCCATTTTGGAAAGTTCGCCCAAAATGCGCCCGAACGCCCTGACGGGCCAGGCGATCATCGAAGCGTAGTATAAAAATACCAGATACTCGCCCAGCAAAAGCCTGCCGGAAACGGCGAAATACGAACCCACCGCCACGACGATGAGTTCCATCATGCCGGTGGAAATGCCGC
>JBMNTW010000094.1:0-7025 GCA_050945935.1 Christensenellales bacterium | reverse complement strand
GCCCAGGCCACCATGGTGCTGGACAGCATCCTAAACGGCGCCGCTGTGCAGCAAAGCATCCGCGTGAACGCGCCGATGATCCGCCGCAAGGATATCGAGAAATACGCCTCCATTGTAGAGGAAGTCAAGACATGGTTCGGTATGTGAAATGAGATCAATAGATAAACGGACGCAGAAGGTCGTCAAGAGGAATGACCCTCTGACGCTGGCGCTGATTCTCGCGCTGGTGGCCATCGGCGTCATCACCATGGCGCACTGCCTTGCTGAGCCCACCACCGGCGACATGACGCTGTTTGCCAAGTTTTCCAGCCTGAATCTGCGCTACCCCATGCTGCAGCTTGCGTGGTGCGGGCTGGGTCTGGTGTGCATTTTCCTCATCTCCCGCATGGATTATCAGGTGGTGGGGGATTTCGCCAAACTTGCCTATCTGGGCATCCTGGTTCTGCTGATCACCGTGAAGCTGTTCGGCGGAAACACCCGCGGCGTGAACGGCTGGTTCTCCATCGGTTCCACCCGCGCGTTCCAGCCCAGCGAGTTCGGTAAAATCGTGCTGATACTCATTTTGGCGAAGCTGTGCGGCGACTCGATGGACCGGAACGACGGCCGCATCAAAGGCTTTAAGGACATTCTGACCATCGTTGGCATCACCGCCGTGCCCGTGGGGCTCATCGCCTGGCAGCCGGACTGGGGCACAGCCGCCGTGTATCTTTGCATCATGGTTGGCATACTCTTTGCCGCCCGCATGAGCTGGCGCGTTATCGCCATCACCGGCGTGTCCGCCCTGGTGGCGATGCCTCTGGCTTATTACTTCATCCTGAATGACGACCAGAGGCAGCGCATTCTGACCTTCCTGAACCCGAACTCCAACGTATTGGATGAAGCGTATCACTTCACCATTGGGCAGGAGGTCATCCGTTCCGGCGGAACATTCGGCAAAGGTCTTTTGAGCGAAGGCTCCATCACCCAGCTGGGTTATCTGCCGGAAAAGCACACGGACTACATCTTCGCTTCTTTGGTGGAGGCGCTGGGGTTCGTTGGCGGGGCGCTGCTCATTTTGATTTACTTCGCCCTGATTATCAGGACGCTGTTCATCGCCCAGAAGTCCAGAGACCATTTCGGCATGCTCATTTGTGCCGGCGTTGCCAGCATGATGCTCGCCCACATCTTCGAAAACATCGGCATGCTCATCGGCCTGATGCCCATCACGGGTATTCCGCTGCCCTTTGTAAGCTACGGGGGTTCGAACATGCTCGCCAACATGATCTCTTACGGCTTTGTCATCAATGTGTGGACGCACCGGCAGCAGAAATACAAGTCTCCGGTGCGCATGGCGCCGATTACGCCTGCTTAAAACCAACTTTACCGCATATACATAACAAGACCATCTCCGAAAAGGAGGGCTTGTTATGTCCCTTGAGCAGCTGAATACTTCGGAATTCACTTCCCGAACCTCCGCAAGGCGGCCCAGCGGCAGAATCATTGCCGCCAGGTCGAACACGGAAAGCAAAAAGAAGAGGCGCTCCGGCGGTTCCGCCCTTTTGGGGGTCTGCACGCTGATGCTTTGCTGCGCGCTCCTTTTGTCCGTCGCCTTTGTGGAGGAGCCCTTTGTCGCCACCATGACCGGCTCCGGCGGCGGCAGCGTGACGGACGACATCCTCGGCAGGCTGGTTTACCTTTGCGAGCAGTTCGCCGGGGTCTTCCTGCCGAACCACGAACTGGACCCGCCCGTCAAGGGAGATGTGGTGGCCACATTCCAGTCCACCGGCGAGTGGGTGGAGTTTGTGGGCTATGCCGGATGTGATGTTTACGCCTGCGCGGACGGTGTCGTCACCCAGGTGGCGTATGGAGACGACGGCGGAAGGGTGGAACTGACACTTGCGAACGGCGCCGTGGCGATATACACTTGCCTTGGGGAGCCCGTTGTAGAGCTGAACCAGCCTGTATCGGCGGGGGACGCTCTGGCGGTTTCGCCTTCCGGACGTGTGATGTTTATCTATCAGCGTTCCGGTGTGGCAGAGGACCCTCTGCCGCTGATGGGGCTTTCGGTAAAGTAATGCGGTTCACGCTGTTCGGCGCGCCCGTACGCATTTCCTTCCTGTTGCTGTTGATGATCCCGTTGGGGATCATATATTCCGGGAAGGACATGCTCTCTCCGATACTTGCGGTGATCGTACACGAATGCGGCCATGTTCTCGCCGCGAGATATATGAAGGAGCCCATGGCGGAGCTGAACGTTTACCCCTTCGGAGCCGCCATCCGCATGGCGCGGCCGCTGACGGACCGGCCCACGGAGTTCTTCATCGCCCTGGCGGGGCCTGCGGCAAGCCTTCTTGCCGCCACCGTTGCCGCAGGGGTCATGCACTTTATCCCCGAAGCGGCGTTTTTGAGCGCTTTTGCCGCGTACTCGCTGTTTCTCTGCGCCATCAACCTGATTCCTGCGCTGCCTTTGGACGGCGGAAGGATGCTGAAAGCTACGCTGAGCATCGTTCTTTCTGAAAGGGCAGCCGTGCGCATCGCCTGCGTGCTGGGCGTTATCTTCGCCCTGTTTTTCGGCGCGGCAGGCCTTGTGGGCTGGCCGAACGCCAATATTACGCTCCTCGTCATGGCGGTGTTTCTGCTCATCGGCGCGTTTTCCGCCCGGCGCGAGCTTTCCCCGCCCATGGCGGCGATGGTGCTTCGCGGCAGCGCTTTGGCGCAAAGGGGGGCAATGCGGCTTTCATCCGTAGCCGTCGTGGCCGACCTGCCGGTGCGTGCCGCCGTTTCCCGGCTGCGGGACGCGAGCCTGATCGCGGTGGTGGACCGTTCCTTCCGGTTGCTGGGAACGCTGACGGAAGGGGACCTTCTGCAGGGCATGATTGACTGCGGGCCGGACGCGACCGTAGGCGAACTGCTAAAAAGGAAATCATTTAGTTTCAAATAGATTCGATTTATAAAGGAGTCCTGAACTTGGATATGTATGCGAAGGTGGAGCAGCTGCTCCGCCTGGTGGAAAAGCCTGCCCGATACTCGGGCGGGGAGCTTGGTGCTGTCATCAAGGACGCGGCGAAGGTCGACGTCCGGTTTTGCATGTGCTTTCCGGACGTTTACGAGGTGGGAATGTCCCACCTTGGCTCAAAAATCCTCTATTCCCTAATCAACGCCAAGGAGGACGCCTGGTGCGAGCGCGCCTTCGCGCCCTGGGTGGACATGGACGAGGCCATGCGAAAAGAAAGCGTGCCCCTCTTTTCCATCGAGAGCAGAACGCCGCTTTCAGCGTTCGACATTCTGGGCTTCACCCTTCAGTACGAGATGAGCTACACCAACATTCTCAACATGTTGGAGCTCTCCGGCATCCCTTTACGCGCCGAGCATCGCGGGGAGGATATGCCCATCATCGCCTGCGGCGGCCCCTGCGCCTGCAACCCGGAACCTTTGGCGCCTTTTGTGGACCTGTTCATGATCGGCGACGGGGAAGAGGTCATGACGGAAGTGCTGGACTGCTACGCCGCCTGCAAGCGCGAAGGGAAGGGGAAGGAGCATTTCCTGCGCAATGCGGCGCAGATTGAAGGCGTTTACGTTCCCAGGTTTTATCACCCGGTATATCATGCGGACGGAACCTTTGACCATATGGAAGTCGAACCGGGGTTCCCGGAAAAAATCCGCCGCCGCGTCGTAAAAGACCTTGAAAACACCTTCAACGTGACGGAAATGGTGGTGCCGTACATGGGCATCGTCCACGACCGCATCATGCTGGAGCTGTTCCGCGGCTGTACCCGTGGCTGCCGGTTCTGCCAGGCGGGATTTTTGTACCGCCCTGTGCGCGAACGCTCGGTGGACAAGCTGAAGGAACTCGCCCGCGCGCTGGTTGACAATACGGGTTATGAGGAAATGTCCCTTTCCTCCCTGAGCTCCGGCGATTACCCCTGTTTATCAGAACTGATCGAAGAACTCGTTGCCGAGTTCAAGAACGAGAAGGTCGCTCTGTCTCTCCCTTCGCTGCGCATCGACTCCTTCGCGAAAAAATATGCCGACGAGCTTTCCTCCGGCAAAAAAACCAGCCTGACCTTTGCCCCCGAAGCGGGCACGCAAAGGCTGCGGGATGTAATCAACAAGGGCGTGACGGAGGAAGACCTGATCCGCTCGGTGACGGACGCCTTTGAATCGGGGTACAACGCCGTCAAGCTGTACTTTATGATCGGCCTTCCCACCGAAACCAACGAGGATCTGGACGGTATTGCCGACCTTGCGGCAAAGGTGCGCTCTGCGTACTTCTCCGTTCCCAAAGAAAAGCGGGCGAAGGGCTTGCGCATCACCGTCAGCGCCTCCGCCTTTGTGCCCAAGCCCTGCACGCCCTTCCAGTACGTGCCCCAGTGCACGGTGGAGGAGTTCCGGGCAAAGCAGAAGTACCTGCGTGAAAAGCTCAAAGAGGTCAAGGGTGTGGAGTTCAACTACCACGACTCCGAGCTTTCCTCTTTGGAAGCGGCCTTCGCCCGGGGAGACCGGCGGATGGCCGAAGTGCTGGAACGCGCCTTCAAAAAGGGCTGCCGGTTCGATTCCTGGAACGACTGCTTCGACTACGAGCGCTGGCTGAGCGCCTTCGAAGAAGCAGGGGTGGACCTGGGATTTTACGCCTACAGGCAGCGACCGTTTAACGAAAATTGGCCCTGGAGCCATATCGACATCCGGGTCAAGGAAGAATATCTTCAGAACGAATACAAAAAAGCGCTTTGCGCCACGCGGACAAAAGACTGCCGCCAGGGTTGCAACGGCTGCTTCGATAGAGAGAGCTATGCGAATTATTGCGGTGTTTAAGAAAACAGGCGGTGCGAGGTATATCTCCCACCTGGACCTGCAGCGGGCTGTTCAGCGCGCGTTGAGAAGAAGCGGCCTTCCCATCCGGTACTCGATGGGTTTCAACCCACATCCAGTGCTTTCCTTTGCGTCCGCGTTGAGCCTTGGTTTCACAAGCTTAGGCGAGGTGATGGACATCGCCATGGCGAAAGACATCTCCGCCGCCGAGTTCGAGGCAAAAATGGCCCCCGAACTGCCGCCTTCTTTGGCGCTGGTTTCCGCCCATGAAGTAGCGGACGATTACCCGGGCCTGATGGCGCTGGTGGAGTCGGCGGATTATGAGGTCACCGCCAAAGTGCAGGGTGACATGGGCTTCGACGAGCTGAAAAACCGCATGGAAAGCGCCCTTGCTTCGCCCGTTCTGGCGGAAAAGAAAACGAAAGCGGGCATCAAGGAACTGGACCTTCGGGAGCAGATTCTCTCCTTTGAACTGCGCACGCTGGAAGAAGGAACCGCCAGATTCTTCCTGCGATGCGATTGCTCTCCCGCCGGCGCCCTGAACCCCAAGCTGCTGTTTGACGCGCTGCGGCCTCTTTGGGGAATCGAAGAAGAACCTGAGTACTGCCGCCTGGCCCTCTGGGCGGATAAAGTTGGATGCACGCCCCTTTGGGGCAGGAAGGAGCCCAAAGCTTGAAGCGGGAAATACTCGTCGACATCAACCCGCACCAGACAAGGGTCGGTCTGCTCGAAGACGGCGAACTGGTGGAGCTGTACGTCGAGCGCACCGGCAAGGAACGGCTGGTGGGGAATATCTATAAAGGCTGCGTTCAGAACGTTCTTCCGGGCATGCAGGCAGCCTTTGTGGATATCGGGCTGGAGAAGAACGCCTTCCTGTACGCCGGGGACATCAACGCCGACAAGGCCGTGTTCGACTTTTCGGACAGCAAGCAGTCCGACAAACTCGAAAAAAACATTACTGATATGGTACGTCAGGGGCAGGAAATCATCCTGCAGGTGGTCAAGGAACCCGTGGGAACCAAAGGCGCCAGGGTGACGACCAACATCACCCTGCCGGGACGCTCGCTGGTGCTGGTGCCCACCGTGAACTACATCGGCGTTTCCAGAAGAATCGAGGACGAAGCCGAGCGCACGAGGCTGCGCGAAACCATCGAGCGCATCAAGCCAGCGGACATGGGCGTCATTGTGCGCACTGCGGCTGTTGGAAAAACGGAAGAAGAATTTAAAACCGAACTTACGTTCCTTACCAGGCTCTGGGAGCGCATTTCCCACCGGGGAAAGATTGTTCGCGCGCCGCGCATGATCCACAGCGAGGAACCGCTGGTGTTCCGCACGATTCGAGATACCTTCACCACCGATGTTTCAGCGCTCATCGTCAACGACGAGGAGTATTTCGAACGGGTGAAGATCATCGCGGGCATCATTTCCCCCGATCTGGTGGACCGCGTACAGCTGTACGACGGAGAAGAGGATCTTTTTGAGCATTACCGGGTGGAATCCCGGGTGGAAAAGCTCCTTGCCCGCAAAGTCTGGCTGAAAAACGGCGCGTACATCGTCATCGACCAGACCGAAGCGCTCACCGCCATCGACGTCAACACCGGCAAGTACATCGGGAGCGACAATCTCCAGCAGACCCTGTTTGAAACCAACTGCGAAGCGGCACGCGAAATCGCGCGTCAGCTTCGCCTCAGGGACATCAGCGGCATCATCGTCATCGATTTTATCGACATGGAGAGCCAGGAGAACAAGGACGCTCTTGTGGAACTGCTGCGCGACTGCCTGAAGAACGACCGCACGAAGTCTAACGTTCTGGGCATGACCGCATTGGGTCTTGTGGAGATGACGCGAAAGAAACTGCGGAATCCCCTTTCAGCAACGCTCCAGTCGCCCTGCCCCTACTGCCACGGGGAAGGGAAGGTGCTTTCGGCGGATAGCGTTTCGCAGAAAATCCGCCGCGCGCTGCTTCGCGAGTTCCGAAACACCAGCATTGCCAGTTTCATCGTCGAGATGCATCCGGATGTGGCGGCATTCATCGAAAGCAAAACCATGGAGGACATGCCCGTCCTTCCCGAAGAAGAGGGCAGGAGCATCTACATCGCCCGGGACGGCGGCAGGCACATCGAGGATTTCGCCATCCGACCTGTGACGGACGTACGCGAACTGGAAAATGCCGCCAAGGGAGAAGGACTGAAAAAGCTCTCCTAACCCTTAAAATCCCCGTTTTTTCGATTGACAGG
>JBMNTW010000093.1:0-7062 GCA_050945935.1 Christensenellales bacterium | reverse complement strand
GGCACAAAAACACGAGAAGCAGCGCCGCGATGGTGGTGATGATGGCAGCGAGGACGCCGGAAGTCAGCGTGTTTGCGAACCAGGTGAAGACCCTGGAATCCAGAATGCCCCATGCAATGCCGCAGCATAGCCCGCAAAGGGCGATGATGCAGAGCATGAAAAGCGCGTTTGTAAATCTGTCGAAGGCTTTGAGCTTCATAATCGATTCCTCCGTATGATTGCGTTTTACCGGGCTGAATAAACCTTCTTTTCGAATGAACAAAGGCCGCCCGTACTGTCTGATTCACGGCGGGCAGCCTGTTGAAATGGACAAGTCGGTTGTGAAGGTGCGGGTCTGCCCGGTTGGGGTAGATGTTTAGCGAACGCGGGGCGGTTCTTCCTCCTTGACGGGGGGAGCGGGTTCTTCCTTCAGCTCCTTTTCGAGCTGGATGCCCGTCACGTTGACGTTGACCTCAACGACACGAAGGCCCGTCATGGTCTCGATGGCGTTCTTGACGGCGTTCTGGATTTCGACGCAAACATCGTGAATCCGATAACCGTACCGCACGACGACGAAAAGGTCCACAGCGGCTTCCTCGTTGCCGACTTCAACCTTGACGCCCTTGGTATAGCTCTTGCGGCCGAACTTTTCGGTAATGCCTTCGAAGGTGCTGCCGCTCATGGAAGCTAAGCCCTTGACCTCGCCGGCAGCCAGGCTGGCAATGATGGCGATCACTTCGTTGGCGAACGTGACCTTGCCACCCTTTGTTTCCTGGGCAACGGACTCAACGGGAACTTTGACCTCTTCGCTCATGTATATAACCTCCGAATAATATTGTTCTCAATCCGCTGGGAAGGGATACACTTCCCCACCATGCTGACAGTATACCAGATTTTTGCAAAGTACAACAGTGTAGCGCAAAAAATTTTACATGTTAACACCACAGGCCAGTCCAAACCCGCCCTTATGGGGCGGGGAAGCAGTATGGTTACCGTTTCACTCCGGACGAATGCTTGCAACTGTCTGCATGGCGGGGGCGGATGGTTCCGCCCACCATACTATGCGTTTCAAACGAGTTTGGCGACGGTCAACCCAGTTTTTTCAGCACCTTGATGTTTTCCGCCGGTTCGCCGGTTTCGGTGATGGCAATGTCCAGAATCTGGGCGATTTCCGTATCTGACATGCTTTCCCGGTCCACCACGATGTTCACCGAGCCCTTCTTGACGGTTACGGCCACGCCCTTGAACCCCTTCGCCTGAAGCAGCCCTTCAATCACCATTTCCTTTTCCATGGCGTCGATCAGCGCGAGCTTCTGCTCCTGGGCAGAGGTCTTTGTGTCGCTGTCCGTGTTCTCATCGGCGATCATTTCGCTCAGGTATTCCAGTTCCTTTTCCCGTGTGGCATCCCTGTTTGCCTTGAACACGGCGAAGTAATCATCCTCCGCGCCCGCTTCCACGGTGCCTTCCACATCCGCGCTCTGCTGCGGCAGGTCGCCTTCGAAGGCGTTCGGCGTGTCGTCCGCTGTTTTGATCCTGTTCGCCACGTTGGTGGAAAGGGTCATGTTCGCCCACACCGCCACGGCGATGAGCAAAGCACACCCGCCTATTGTAAGAATGCGCTTTTTGTCCAGCTTTATCCTCGGTCTTTCGGTGCGTTCGGCTTTTTGGTCCCTGCTCTTGCCCCTGATGATTTCCACCGGTTTTTTCATATTATCCCCCTTCCCCCGAGCCCATCGGGAACACCTCGATATTTGAAGACGGAACGCCCAGTATCGCCTGGGCGGCGCGCAGCAAATCCATGCGCACGGAAACGTCCTCCGCGCCTTCTGCGATGATGATCGCGCCCCGCACGGTGGGGGAACGGACCATCAGCACCATTGCCTGCTCATCGCTGCCCGTGCCTACCGTCACCGGTTCTTCGCTCCTGCTGAGCGATGTGCCGCTGTTTTGCTCGTCGACGGACATGGCAGGCACGATTTCCTCGCTGGTGGCGTAGGAGATGAGCACCCTCACCTCTCCCACGCCCTTGATGGCGGACAGCGCATAGGCGAGCTTTTCCTCCATGCTGTCCCCCGGTGCGGACACCTGCCTGGGCGTTGTTTCCCCTTTGGTTTGCTTCTGCGCAGGAGCATTGCCGCTCATCAAAAATAATGCAACGGCAAGGCCGGCCAGAACCAGATAAAATGTCAGTTCCAACCAGGGGTGCGCCTTCAGGTAGTCCGCAAACTTTTTGACTGCTTCGCCCTTTTTCAACCCAAACCTCCCAACAGCTTCACGGTGGATGCGAGCACCACACCCAGAAACACCAGCCCCAGCACCAGCCTGGCGGCTTTGCCGGACCCGCTTTCCCCGGCGATTGCCGAGAGCAGCGCCACCATCACCGCCGCGCCGGTCAGCGTCAGAATCCAGTCTTCCATGGTTCTCCTCAAAGAAGCGCATTGCCCGCCGCGGCAATCAGGCCAACAGTCAGCGCGAACATCACGCCGATACCTGCGAGTATCGCGAACAGGTAGGTCAGCACGTCCGCCAGGGCAGAGATGCCCTTGGTGAGCCTCGCGTCCGCGATGGGCTCGATGATGGCGGCGGATATGCGAAAAGCGATCTGCAGCGTCATAATGTCAAGCAGCGGTGACACCAGCACCCCCGCCATCAGAAGCACTGCACCGGCGCCCAAAGCGTTTTTCACCAGCAGCGAACAGGCGAGCAGCGTGTCCACACTGCCTGAGACCAGCGTTCCCACGATGGGGATGAGCTTGTCTGCCGCGTACCGCACCGCCCGGACGGACAATCCGTCCGCGCTTTTTGCCGCGATGCCCATCACGCCCAGATAGCCGATGTACAGCGTGGAGAGTATGCCCATCGTCCACTTGATGGTGGACTTGAAAAGCCCCGTCAGCTTATCCAGCGGCCGCTGTTCGGACAGATTGCCCACGATGGCGCATACCCCCATCGCCAGCACCGCAGGAAGCAGGATTTTCGTAAAAATCGTGGTCACGCCGGTGGTCAGCAGCGCCGTTGCCGGGGAGAACAGTCCGGCGGATGCCGTTGCCCCGGCCGCCGTGAGCAGCGTCAGAAGAAGCGGGAAGGCGATTTCCATGATGCTTTGTGCGCGCATTGCCGCTTCCTTTGCGACGGTTACGGTGTCCGTAAAAGCGTAAACCGCCACGATCACCGCAATCACATAGCACACCAGCCCGGCGATTTCCCCCGCGCCGCCGGAAACGCCCCTTCGCATTTCCGCCGCGATGCCGCACAGCGCCGCGAGGGCGAAAAGCGCCGTCACCAGAGCGAGCCTGTTTTTCAGCTTCTCGCCCAGCAGGGACAAAAAGCGGGAAAACACCCCTTCCGCCTGCACCGGCTCCCCCTTGGCGAGGCTGCCGACGAGGTCTAAAAAATTCTCCTCCCCGAAAATGGACCGGACCGCGTCCGGCAGCCCTTCGTACACGTCGTCCAGCCCGCCGGCCTCGATTTTGCTCAGCTCGCCGTCGATCATCTCCCCCACCGTCGATTCCTCGGCGAATGCGGCGGAAGGCAAAAGCAAAGCGAGCAGCAGCGCGGCGGCGAGTACCGCCCGTTTCACGAAATCAGCCCGGAAACGAGGGCCAGCAGCGATTCGATCACCGGCAGGGCGATCACCACCATCGCCGCCTTTCCGCCAAGCTCCACCTTGGAGGCAATGGCGGACTCCCCCGCGTCCTTGCAAAGCTGCACGGCCAGATCCGCCAGCACGGCGATGCCCGTTACCTTGACCGCAATGCCGATGTAATTTTCGCTGATGCCGTATTTGCGGGACAACTCCCCCACGAAACCCACCACGGTCTGCAGCTGGCCCATGCAAAGGAGTATCAACAGCCCTCCGGCGGCGAGGGAAAGCACCAAAGCGAGTTCTGGACGCTGGTTTTTCACCACCAGCGCCAAAATGGCGGCCGCCACGCCCAGTACGGCGAATTTCAACACGTCCACTTTTGTATCTCCATCCCTCAGTAAAGCGAAAAGAGCTTGCGCACGCTGTCAAACAGCGTGACCAGTTCGTCGATTACCATGATGAGCACCAGGATCAGTCCGGTCAGCGCCACCAGCGTGGCCACCTCGTCCCTGCCGCTTTGCTTGAGCACGGTGACGATGATCGCCACCACCAGGCCGATGCCGGCAATTCTGAAAATCAGCTCTATTCCCATGCGGACCCTCATTTCAAATCATCAGTATGACCACAGCGACGCCGGTCAGCACCCCCAGCGTTGAACGGAGCTTACCGCCGTTTTTCGCTTTTTTTTCGGACTCCTCAATGGCAGCGGAAAGTATTGTGTCGATCCGTTCAAACTCCCGCTCCACCGTCGCCATGTTCCCCTTGCCCAGCGCGCCAAAGAACCTTATAAGCGCCTGGCGCTCAGGTTCATCCGCTAAAAGCCTTCCTTCCACGCTCCGCCACACCGCTGCCGGGTCCCCGCCTAACTGGAGTTCTCCGGCAAAGTCTAAAAGTATTCCTTTTGCGGGGATTCTTTGAACCGCGACGGTCAGCGGCGTTTTGCAGAAGGCGATTTCCGTTCGAAGCGCCCGAAGCCCCGCGCGAAGATCAGTGAGTTCGGCGCACCGCGAGTACAGTCTTCTGGCGGACCTCATTCCCGCCAGCACACACAGGCAGAACGCCAACGCCATGGAAAGTGCTTTCATGTTTTTCCTCTGCGGGCTGCATGTTTTCGTCCCAAACGCCTTCCACGGTCCCCGGCCCGTTTCTTCTGGAAAGCAGCACATACCTTTGGAAAGCGCCCTCCTCGTAAAGCCTTTTCAGCACAGGTCTTCGCTTCACGCTCAGCGGCGAGTCCCCGTGGGCGCTGGCGTAGACCGCCACTCCTGCTTTGGCGCAGTCCAGTATCGCCTCCGCATCCTCGTGCCTGCCGATTTCGTCCGTGAACACCGCGCCGGGAGACATTGCCCGCAAAAGTAGCATCATCGCCTCCGCTTTGGGGCAGCCGTCGATCACATCCGTGCGCTCGCCCACGTCCAGCGAGGGGACGCCCATCGCGCAGCCCGCGAGTTCCGACCTTTCATCCGCGATGCACACGTTGACGGGCTCCACCCCGTCGCCTGAAGACATGCATCGCGCCAAATCCCGAAGCATTGTGGTCTTTCCGCAGCCGGGGGGCGAAATCAGCAGTGTGGACTTGCCGTACACCAAAGGCAGAATCGCTTTCGCCGCGCCTTTGACCTCCCGCGGGATGCGCAGGCAGAAAAAAGTCGGTTCCGCGATGCGCAAGAGCCTTCCGTCCGCCACCACCGCCCTGCCGCAAAAGCCCGCCCTGTATCCGCCCGAAAGGGTGAAATAGCCGTTTTTCAGCTCCTGTTCGGCGGCGTAGAGCGAATGTCCGCAAAGCTCCGAAAGCAGCTTTTCGCAAAGCGCGCGGTCCGCAATCGGGGCGAATCTTCGCTCCCATCCCCGGCCGATGGCCTGGACCGGCGCGTTCACGCGAACGCGCAGCTCCTGGAGCGTTCCTCTTTCGCGGGCGGTGAGCGCTTTCAGCAGGTCTTCGAACACATCCGGCAGTTTTGCCGTTTCGGCCATGCCCTCACCTCCTGTTACAAATCGTATGAGACGCAGATTTCAAATATACAAAAAAGAAGGACAGACTTTGTCTGTCCTTCGGCAGGTTTGGCGATGTGTTTGAAAGCGTGCAGTTTGCACAATTTACGCTGCACACAAGCGGAAGCCGGAAGAACCGACTCCCCTGTTCATTCAACTAGTCCCTTCTGTCTGCCCTCTTTCTTTTCTCACATCATCCGCCCGATGTCCCGCCGAAGGCGCATGATGATGCGCTTTTCCAGACGGGATATGTAGCTTTGGGAGATGCCCATCATGTCCGCCACCTGCTTCTGGGTGCGCTCGCATTCGCCCATCAGCCCGAAACGAAGCACCATGATCTGCCTTTCCCGTTCGGAAAGGCGGGTCAGCGCGGAAGCAAGGAGCTCCCTGTCCACCTCGCCTTCGATGCCCTGAAAAACGTCCGACCCGTCGGTGCCCAGAATGTCCGAAAGCAGCAGCTCGTTGCCGTCCCAGTCGGTGTTGAGCGGTTCGTCCAGAGAAACCTCCGCTTTCAGCCTGGACGTGCGCCGCAGGTGCATCAGGATTTCATTTTCGATGCATCTGGACGCGTACGTTGCCAGCTTGATGCGCTTTTCGGGGTCGAAAGTGTTCACCGCCTTAATCAGCCCGATGGCACCGATGGAAACCAGATCCTCGGTGGGCACGCCGGTGTTCTCGAACTTCCGCGCGATGTAGACCACCAGCCGCAAATTGCGCTCCACCAGCGTGGAACGCACCTCCGTATCGCCGTTGATCAGCCGCTCCATGGCGTCGGCTTCCTCCTCCGGCGTCATCGGCGGGGGCAGGGTCTCGCTTCCTCCGATGTAGTAAACACCCCTGCGTCGCGGAAACAGCTTTTGCAGGATCCGATGCAAAAACGCCAGCAGCTTTTTCATGATCGCACCTTCCCTAAACCGTAAATAGTTCCGGGTTCACCAGGGCCTCGCACTCGACCAGCATCGCAGGGGAAAGGGCGATGCAGCAGCTTTTGTAGGGTTCGTCGCGCCCGGCAGCGCGCACCGCGGCCACCGCCGCCATCATCTCTCCGGGACCGTTGACGGTGGTGTAGTATACAGAGAGTCCTGAATCCTTCGGGAAAAGTTCCTTTGCCCTTTCGTCCACGACGATGACGGGCAGTCCGGTGACCGCCTCCTTCAGGGTGCAGCCCGTATCCACCCGGGCGCGCAGCGTCATCGCATGCACTTTGGAGCGAAGCTCAAGATGAAGGTCCCTTTCGGGCAGCCGAACCTTGGCCAGCAGGTTTTTAATGGGGCGGGGCAGAAAAGTGGAAATGCAGAACGCGATGAGCAGCGCGCGGACCGACGTGTCTGCGTATAGCACCCCGTCGGACAGGGACCCCGCCACCATGTACGCCAGCCCCCCCATGATGCAGGTGGAAAGCAGCACGCACAATCCGCAGCGAAGAGCTGCTTTCCAGCTTTTGGGCAAAAACGCGGCTGTCATCAGCGCCAGCAGCAGCACTTTAACAGGTAGAGACAAAAAGA
>JBMNTW010000092.1:0-7084 GCA_050945935.1 Christensenellales bacterium | reverse complement strand
ATAAAAAAACGGCAGGCTGCGCAACCGAACGCACACACTGCCGGAAAGTAAAAGCGGCACCCGTGTGGGTGCCGCTTTCGCATTTCATCTGCCCTTTATTGAAGCTGCGCCAGCCCCAGAGCGTTCATCACCGCAGAGACGATGGCGTCAGAAGTCATCGTCGCGCCGGAAATGGCGTCCACATCCGCGCTCTGGGCTTCCAGAATCGCCTTCGGAAGGGTTTCCAGCGCGGCTTTCGCCGCTTCTTCGTCCTCATGATGGGAAACGACGGTCACGCTCTTAAGGCTGTATTCGTCCACCGTGACGTCCACCTCGATGGTTCCGCCGTAGCCCTCCCCTTCGCCGCGGTACGTGCCCGGAACATAGGCGGGCATGCCCACGAACTCATCGTCCGCCGCGTCGGGAACGGAAATGTCGCTGTCCTCCTCGACTTCCCCTTCAGTTTCCTCTTCGGGAATGAAGGAGTCCGCTTCGGGGGCGGGGGTGATGGTGTCCAGCACTTTATAGTCGGTGCCGCAGGCACCAAGGATGACCGTCAGCCCGGTCAACAGGGCGAGAATCTTCAGTTTCATCGTAAATCGGCCTCTTATTGCATTTCTTATGACTCATGATACCACCAAAGAATGACCTGTGCGCAGATAAAGTGTTAAAGATTTGTTATCGCTTCAGTAAACCGCGGTAAAACGGGGAAATTTTGGGGGAAATGCCCGGTACCGGCGCAAAAAAACACAGGCGCGTGCCGAAAAGCTGCTGCGCCTGTGTCTTTGCTATGCCGGATGGTTCGCGTATGCCCGAATCAGTCCTTGTCGTAACGGCTGTCCGGATTCTTCAGCCAGTCCGTGGAGGGATAGATGCCTTCCGAATCGTCAAACACGTCCTCCGGACGAGGGGGCCTGGCGATTTCCAGCCTGGGGCGGAACTCCGCGGGCCGTTCCGCTTTGGGAAAATCGGAAGGCAGGGGCGGCTCGGCGACTTCGGCGCCAAAAAGGGGCACCACTTCGCCCTTCGTTGCTTCGCTCTTTTCTGCGGCGGACTCTTCCTGCTGCCCGTCCGTATTCTCGGTTCGGGGATCCTGGTCAATCGGCTCTGCCGCCTGTTCCGCATGCGCTTCGGCAGGTGTTAGGGCGAAAGGCTCAGCCTCGACCACCGCGTGTTCGCCAACGGGTTCCTGCGCCCCTTCATCGCCCTTTGGCGCATCCGGAACTTCGGGTTCCGCTTCCGCCAAAACTTCGGCGGATGGAGCCGCCTCCCCATGCGGTTCGGCTTGCGAAAGAGCGGCTGAGGAAACTTCCGGCTGCAAAACGGGCTGCTGCGGCAGGGGTGTTTCGGCTTCCTGCTGCCGTTCTTCGGAATGCTCGTTCACTTCCTCCGGCTCCACAGACCGAAGCGCAAATCCCGCGATCCTTTCGGACAGGGGGCGGTAAACAGGCCCCTTTTCCGCCGCCTTTTTCACGATAAGCTCCGCCTGCTCTTTTGCTTCGTCCACAAGCTTTTTGGCTTCCTCCCTAGCGGCGGAAATTACCATGCGCGCCTGCAGCTTTGCCTGCTCCAGCAGTTCCCGCGCTTCGGCGTCGGCGTTTTCCGTGCGGGCGGCGTTCTTTTTCAGGTCCGCAATCTGCGCGTCCAGCCGGCGGATTTCGGCGGTGAGC
Organism: Christensenellales bacterium; assembly: GCA_050945935.1. Classification (GTDB taxonomy): domain Bacteria; phylum Bacillota; class Clostridia; order Christensenellales; family CALWSW01; genus CALNBC01. The sequence goes on along the minus strand of JBMNTW010000092.1, from coordinate 5,435 downwards.
AGCGCCACGCGCTGGCGTTCGGTGTTCAGCGCGTCGTCCCGAAGCTCCAGCGTGTCCGCCACAAGGTCCAAAAAAGCGTCCACCTCGTCCGCGTCGTACCCGCCGCCGACGGATGTGAACACCTTTGAAACGATATCCCTTCTGGTGATGGGCATAGTCCCCTCCGACAAAAAACAGCAAATTGATGATAATCCAAGGATATGACTAAAAAGGGCAGGGTGCTTCCCTGCCCTTATTCAGCTTTGCTTACTGGGGGCGTACGTTGGTTTCGGTTTCTTCTTCGCCGTTGCCGACGAGCGCGACGTTGCTCGGAACAATCACGAAGATGCCGAAAGACACCTTGCGGATCGTGCCGTTGAGCGCATAAACCGCGCCGGCGATGAAGTCCACCACCCGCTGGGCGCATTCCCGCTCCAGGTCCACCATGTTGACGATGACCGGCTTCCTTGCCCTGAGGTTGTCCACAATGTTTTGTGCATCCTCGTAGGACATGGGCTGGTACACGATCATCTTCATGTTGACGCCCGAGGGGATGGCGGAGGGCACAGGGTTGGAGTTGCTCATGGGAACCACCTTCGCTCTCTGGCGGGGCTGATCGTTCACCTTTTCAAATTCCGGGAGTTTTACTTCCTGCTGAACCGAAGCCGCGTCCTCGGTGGTATCGTCGTTGAACTCGGAGTCTTCGGGGTCCTCAAAGAAATAGTCCCTCATCTTTCCGAAAATGCCCATTCGAAACCTCCCGCATAAACAAAGATAAATGCGTATAATTATCTTCGTTTATCATATAGCAGCCCGGCTTGAACGTCAAGGAAAAAGACATTGTTCACGTTTTTTTTACAATCTTTTCCCGAATATGCCCGTTCCGACGCGAATATAGGTCGCCCCTTCGAGAATGCCTTCCCGGTAATCGGCGGACATTCCCATGGACAGCTCATTCATCTTCGCGCCTAAAGCATTGTTGCAGTCGTCAAGCAGCCGACGGAGTTTCGCGAAGTACCTTCGCGCTTCGTCCCTTTCGCAGACGGGCGGAACAGTCATCAGCCCCATTGGCTTTAGGTTGCCCATTTCAAGCATTTTGCCTGCAAGGTCGATCAACTCTTCCGGCAATACGCCGCCCTTTTGCGCCTCTTTGCCCACATTCACCTCAATCAGCACCGGGCAGACGATGCCCGAAACTTTTGCGCAGCGGTCGATTTCTTCCGCGAGGTTCAGCCGGTCCACCGAGTGGATGAGGTCCACCCTGCCCACGACTTTTTTGACCTTGTTGGTCTGCAGCTGCCCGATGAGGTGTTTTTCTGCGCTGCCGTATGCGTCGTATTTGGCTAAAAGCTCCTGCACGCGGTTTTCGCCGATGCGGCTCACGCCAAGGGCTATCGCCTGCTGAATCCGCTGCTCGTCCACGGTTTTGGTCACCGCGATGAGCTTGACCTCCGCAGGGTCCCTGTTTGCGCGCATAGCCGCTTCGAAAATACCGTCTGTCAGGGCTTTGAGATTCTCATCAATCGTCATGGCTGCCTCAGTTTGCCGAGTAGCTGTCTCCCACGTTCAGAACGTAGCCTTCCAGCGGGCGCACAGCGGCGTTCTTGCCGTCGCTGTACAGCACCGTCACCGGAACGAACCGTCTTTCGCCGTTTTCGGTGATGTAGACGCCGGTCTGGCCATCCACCGTCACAACAGCCCGGGACGCCACCGTCGTTCCCGTGAAGGTGGCGCGCACGGTGGCGGACACCACCCTCGCGCCGGCGACGGGCGCCACGTCATCCTCCACCCGCAGAATGGTCAGGGTGTTGCCGTCGATGACCGAGATGGACTCCGCCACGGCGGTGTAGGGCTTATCGTAGTTGCCGTCCAGCAGAATGTCGTAGCTTTCGCCCTGCACGAAGCGGGCTTCGGACTTTCCGCCGGTAACCACCGCCAGATACCATACCGAGGTGTTCATCACCCGGTAAAGGGGCTTTTCCGCCGTGGTCACCACCGGCGCCGCCTTGCCGTTGATGACGGCATTGATGTCCGACGGCAGCACCTGCGCCATGGTGTTGCGGTTGAGCACGCTTTCGTAACCGTCAAAATAGAAGCTGACCATGCCGGAATTCTGGGAGTACACGTCCTGCTTCCAGGACTGCAGACGGTCCAGCAGGGTCTGTTCCCGCTCGTAGAGGGACATGAGCCTGTCGTCCGGCTGAATCTTGCTTTTTAAGTAGTCCCGCCGGCTGTTCATCAGGGTTTTCAGCTCCTGATTGAGCTTGAGCATGTCCGCCGTACTCTCGCCGCTGGCAACGGCGGCGATTTCCGCGAGCTTTGCGTCGATGGCGCTGTCCATCGCCGTCAGCTCGGTGTTCACAATGTCCTGCAGCAGCGTTTTGACCTGATAGTCCCGAATTTCCTGCTGCATGGTCAGAAGGTCCGCCAGCACGCTGTCATAGGTGCCCCATTTATAGACCTCGCAGATCTTGGTGCCGCTGGTGATGCGTTCGCCCTCGGCGACGGCGTAGGAGATGTTTCCATAGGTTTCGGCGGTGACCACCGTTTCGTCCCGTATGATCACGGCCTTGACGGGCGCTTCCATGGTGACGGAGGCAGCCTCCACCGTTCCGCCCACCGTGCGGAACAGCAGCCACCCCACCACGCCCATAAACAGCACCACCGCGCCGATCAGCATGAAAAAACGGGCGTTGGGCCTTGCTCCCCTGCGCTTTTTACCGCTCATCGGCTACCCTTCCCGATCCAGCCGCCCGGAGCCTTGGCATAATAAACGCTCCTGCGTTTTCTTTTCTGGTAGTTGTTGATAATGTCTGTATATTTTTCATACACATCGTCCACAATGGATTCCCAGGACCGCGCCAGGGCCACTTTTGCCCCCTTGCCCACCAGGGCGCGCTTTTCGTCGTCTGCCAAGGCGCGTTCCATGGCGTTTACCACGCTTTCGTCGGTATTCTCGCACAGGAAGGCGTTCACGCCGTCCGTCAGCCCTTCGGCGATGTTGCTTCCCGCTACCACCACCGAAGGCACATACAGCGCGGCGGCCTCCCGGATGACGAGGGCGGCGTTGTCGTAAATCGAGGGGAACACGAAAAGGTCCGCCCGGGCGTAGAACTTCTTGAGCTGGTCGCGGTCGTAAACCGGTCCGGTGAAGGTTACCCGCCCCTTCAGGCCCCGTTCCTTGACCAGATCGGCCAGTTCCTGCCGCGCGTAGCCTTCGCCCACGATGAGCATCCGGAAATCGTTGCCCCGTTTTGCGTACTCCGCGGCGGCGTTGATGATGCGCACCAGATTCTTCTGCAGCACAATCTGCCCCACGTAGAGCATCACCTTCTGGCCGGGGCGGATGCCGTACTTTTCGTTGATTTCGCTGCAGGCGGCTTCACGGTCGATGGTGGCGTCATAGTCCGTACCGTTGACCACCACCTCCACCTCGCCCTTGTAACCGTACTCGGCAAGGGTCTTGGCGGTGCTGTTGTTCACCGTCCACACATAGTCCGCCTTGTTGTAGAACGATACCACGTAGTCCACCACTCTGGCGGCAATGAACTCGCTGCCCGTCGCCTGCAGAAAGTCGTCATACAGTTTGGAGTGGAAGGACGCCACCATGGGAATATCCAGTTTTTTCGCCAGGCGCAGCGCCGCTCCGCCGGCGGAAAAGGGCGAGTGCGTGTGCACAAGGTTTGGCTTGTGTTCGATCTCCATGGGCCTGAATGCTGCGTCGATGGCGGGGATGCCGAACCTGTGCGGCGGATGGGGCTTGATGGGTATGGAGAAAAAGCGGATCACCGGAAAGGGATCGCTGTCCTCATAATCGGGGACCTCCGGCGCCGCAACATACGCGCTGCAGTGTTTGGCGTTGAGCCATTTTGCATAATTCCTCACGCAGGTGGCAACACCGTCCACCACGGGAATATAGGAGTCCGTATATAGCCCAATCGTTATGTCTCGATCAACGGACATGCAACCATTCCTCCCTACTGTCAACTAATGGAACCTTTGTAACTTCGTATTATACCAAACTAACGCGGCAAATGCACCCCGCAAAAGAGTGACCATATTGTAAGGTTCGGTCTTCCGCGTCCTGTTTTGCATTTTATATCAATTTTATTGTGTTCAATTGACTGTTTTGGATAAAATAAATATAATTTTAGTATTCTTTACAGGAGGTCGTTCAAATGTTTATTGCGGGCATCGTATTGGCAGTCCTCGGCGGTATCTCTGCAATCATCGGATTCGTCCAGAACAACAGCCTGGAAGCGCAAGTCGCCAGCATGTTTACCCGCGGGGTCGTCAACCCGGGTACTACCTGGATTATCATCGGCGTCATCGCCGTGGTGATCGGAATCGTGCTGATGGTACTGGGCAGGAAAAAATCTGCATAACTGCGGCGTAATCGCAAAAACCTTCAGGTGATACCTGAAGGTTTTTGCTTTGGTCCGGTTGGCGGATGAGAAGGAGGGTACTCCCCTTCTATTGTTTTCATTCCAGAGAGGAATTATTCACTTTTCCTTCTTTCGGCAATATCCCGTGCAACCACCACGCCGGTGACCGAAGCCTGCATCAGCCCGCGGGTGATGCCCGCGCCGTCGCCGATGGTGTACAGGTTCTTCACGGCGGTTTCAAAATTGCCGTTCACCGCCACCTTGGAGGAGTAGAACTTCACTTCCACGCCGTACAGCAGGGTGTTCTTGGAATACAGGCCGGGGGCCACCTTGTCAAACGCGCGCAGGGCTTCGATGATGCTGGTCAGGTGCCTGTGGGGCAGCACGAAGGAAAGGTCCCCGGGCACGGCGGTGGTCAGCGTGGGACGGGTGGTGGACTTCGCCAGTCGGGAAAAGTCCGTCCGCCTGCCGCGCAGCAGATCGCCAAGTCTTTGCACCATGATGGGCCCGCCGGTTAGCATGTTGCCCAGCTGGGCAATGTAGTTGCCGTAGCGGATGGGCTCTTCAAAGGGCTTGGTGAAGCGGGTGGAAACCAGCAGCGCGAAGTTGGTGTTTTCGGTGCGCTTGTCCTCGTCGTGGTAGCTGTGGCCGTTGACCACGGCGATGCCGCCCTCGTAATGCTCCTCGGAGACGATGCCGCCGGGGTTCATGCAGAAGGTGCGGACCTTGCTTTCGAAAGTATCGGAATAATAGACCAGCTTCGCCTCGTAGAGGTGCTTGGTCAGATGGTCCATCACGGAGTTGGGGCATTCGACGCGGACGCCGATGTCCACCTCGTTGTTTTCCAGGTTGATGCCCAGCTTTTTCGTCTCGGCGGCCAGCCATTCCGCGCCGCCCCTGCCGGGTGCGGCGACGATGAAGGGCGCGTAAACCTCGTGCTCGCCTTCCCTGTTTTCGATGATGGCGCCGACGGCCTTGCCGTCTTCCGTCAGGATGGACTTGGCGGTGGTGCGCTCTAAAAATTCGAAGTTCGGCTGCGCCATGAGGAAGTCGTACATGCCCTTGAGCACT
>JBMNTW010000091.1:0-7134 GCA_050945935.1 Christensenellales bacterium | reverse complement strand
TCGGTATTGTCCGCCCACACCCAAAGGAGCGCCAGTTGGTCGGGATGCTCTTTTGCGAGTTCGTCGACGACGTCGTATCCGAAGTTGAACGTTTCCTCCGCGTGGACGCGGTAGTTCTTCATCAGGTCTTCCAGCGTGTAAAAATGGTCCCTGCTGCGGGAAACAAAGCGTTCGTATAATGCCATGGCACTCTCCGTTTCATTTCATGACCACCGCGATAAACTGCGCGGTTTGATTGCTTCGGGCGCGCATGGCATGGGGTACCCCGGAGTCGAAATAGATGCTGTCCCCTTCTTCGAGCACATAAACCATATCACCGAGGAAGAAATCCATGGCGCCGCTGACCATGTAGTTGAACTCCTGCCCGTCATGGGCGTGGAGCACAGGGGTTTCGTCCTTTGGTTCAACGGTTACGAGGAAGGGCTCCGCCTTTTTGTTCTGGAAGGTGTACGCCAGATGCTTGTAGGAGTAGGCCTTTCGCCGCTGGATTTCATACCCCTCGCCCTTTTTCACCATGCACGCCAGCGAGAGCTTGGGCGAATCGCCGGACATAATGTCCATCACGTCCACGCCGAGCACCTTGGCGGCATTGTACAAAAAGCTGAACGAGAAGTCCCTCTCGCCGCGCTCGTAGGCGGCCAGCTCGTCCGTCGAAATCTCGCATGCTGCAGCAAGGTCGGACTCGCTCATGTCCATAACCTCCCGCAGCGCGGTAATTCGCCTTCCGATTTCGATCAACTGGTCTGTCATCTTGAAACCTCCTTAGCGCATGGGGAAGGTGTTTACAACCTCCATTCCCAGCGAAAATAGAAAATCCTCCGCCATCCGGCGGTAGACTCCGTCCTTCAGCTGCTCCGGCGCGTGGGCGTCGGTGCCGATGATCGCTTTGCAGCCCTCGGCTGCGGCAATTTTCCAGAAGTTGTCGTTGGGGTAGCCGCGCATTTTGGCTTCTTTTCCCCAACGCCTTAATCCCAGAAGGTTATATTCAAGAATCCTGCCGTTTTCCTTGGCGCGGCGGCAGATTTTTGTGAACACTTTTTCGATGGCGGAATCGAACTTCCCGTAGGGGCGCATGATGAGGTCCGGATGGGCGACGTAGGCATAAATATCCTGGTCCATTCCGGCGAGCATGGAATCGAGGTAAAGGTCCAGATCGGCATGATATCCGAAATAGGGGTTGATTTCGTCGCTGACGGCGTAATGGTTGGCGAAAATGATGTAATCCAGCCCTTCGCTCGCAACGAACTTCTTTAGCCAATCATTATAATCGGGAAAGTATTCGTATTCAAGCCCGAGTTTGATACTGATTTTATCGGCATACTTCTCTTTCAACTTTAGCACGCTGTCGCGATAATCCTTAAACTCGGAAAGGGGCATGCGCATATTCGCAACAAAGCTGGAACGGTAGTTCCAGGGGCCGTGGTCCGCAAAGCCCAGTTCGTCAAATCCTGCCGAGATGGCGGCGAGTACGTATTCTTCGTCCGTTCCTGTGGCGTGGAAGCATCGGGTCGTGTGGGTGTGGTAGTTGGCTTTCATAGTGATTTTTGCTTAGTCCTTTCTGGTAACCGTGCGAAGCGGGCGGTTGATGTAGTCGATGATCGCTTCAGCCGACCGCGCTTCGGGCCATATCATAAAGCAGCGCTCGTTGATTTCCCGTAAATCGTGGGCGTCGCTGTTGAACATCATGTGGTAGCGGGTGGTGTTCGCCCGAATGGCGGGGGCGTTGGTGCTGACTTCCAGCGTGGTGAACACGCCGTCCGGCACAAAGCCCAGGGCGTTGACGATGGAGTAGCTCTTCCGGTTGATGTGGGCGGGCACCGCGGCACCTCCCAGAGACTTGACGATGGCGACGAGTTCGTTTATGGACATATCCGCAGACTGTAAAAGCAGCCGCTCCTCCCTTTCGATTTCCTCGTCCTTTTCGTTCATGACGATTTGAGGGCCGAAAAGGTCCTCCCGGTTGGGAATGGGAAGGAGCTTGTTGCGGATGACCTCCCCAAGTTCGAGTGCTGCCTCCACCGCGGGCAGATAGGCGAGGATGTGGACCTCTTCTTTGGTCTGCACCTCGACGGCCGGTAAAAACAGAATCCCCGCCCGTTGCGCCACAGCGGCGACGGCGGGAAGATTCTTTGCGGAGTTGTGGTCGGAAACCGCAATCACATCCAGCCCCTTGAGAAGGGACATGTTGACGATATTGTTGGGCGTCATGTCCTCACTGCCGCAGGGAGACAGGCAGGAGTGCATGTGCAGATCCGCCGCGAGTTTCATGTTAAACGCCCTTTACGCCGTGGCGGGACAGCACCGCGCAAATGTCAAACGCGTTCATGGGAGAGCAGATCAGGGCGATCCCCTCCGCCGCGGCTTTGGAAACGGTGGCCTCCTCCGGCTGGATGCCGTCCGGCAGGATGATGGCCGGCATATCCAATAAGGACGCCACGGCAACGACGTTCATATGAGTCTGCACGGTGATCCAGGCGGAGTGGGCCATGCCCTTTGCCATTACCCAGGAAAGAAGGTCGCACACGCAGCATTGGGTCACCGTGGCGGAAAGCCCCTGTTCGGGGGTTGCCAGGGTTGCTTGGGTCGCATCGATGATTTCTCGAATCGTCATGGGCCCTCCTGATGCATCAACTTGAAGATTCGTTAACCGCGCCGGTGAACGTCCGCCAGCGCGACCATTTCCTGAGCCATGTAGCGGATTTTATCCCGCATTTTGAAGATGCAGTCCAGCTCGACGGCGGTACCTTTAACGATATCCTCCGCCAGCGCCCTGCAGCTGGGCGAACCGCAGGAGCCGCAGTCCAGCCCGGGCAGGTCCTTTAAGATTTGCTCCGCCTTTTCCAGATTCCGGGCGGCGGTGACAAGGTCCTCGCCCATCCGCTGGACGGGCTTGGGCGAAAAAGGACGCTCCAAGCCGATGATTTCCTCGGTTTTGTGCTTTTTCACGTACGCGTCGGTGCCGAAATCGTACCGCGGCAGGGAATTGGCGATGCGCCGCAGTCTGCTTTTCGCCATGAAGGAGTACTCAAAGGTCAGCGGCCCGCCCACGCAGCCGCAGCTGCAGGCGGAAAGCTCTAAAAACAGCATGTCATTCAGCCTGCCGTTTTCCAGCTCCTCCAAACAGCGGACGACGTTCGCCATCCCGTCCACCGCCAGATACCGGCTGGTTCCCGTTGCCACTGCAGTGCCGCCGGACATGCCCGTCCCCACGCCGAAAGCGCCGGCTCTGGGCGCGCGCATGACGGGCTTTTCACCGTCCAGCCGGCTGATGAAGCGGGCGAGGTCCCCGTAAATCTCCAGAATGGAGATCACGCCGTCGATGGCGGATTTATCGCGGCAGATGGGCTTTTTGGCGCTGGTCATGCGGGCGGCGCAGGGGGAAATGTGGAATACGCCCACTTCTTGCGGCGAAACACCCTCCATTTCGCAGAACTCCTCTTTAGCAAGGCGCGCCGCAATTTCCGCCGGCGTTTCGAATGGCAGCAGATTGTCCACCAGCGCAGGGTACTCCTGCTGCACCAGCCGGACCACCACCGGACAGAAGGTGGAAATGACGGGGGTGACCGCCATGCCGCCTAACAGATAGTCCCTGGTGGCTTCGGCAACGATTTCCGCCGCCTTGGCCTCTTCATACACATAGTCAAACCCCAGGCTTTTCAGCCCTTCGGCAACGAACTCAATATCCCACAAACCCTTGAACTGGGCGTACAGCGCCGGGCTGGGGACGGCGATATTGTACTTGAAGCTGGTGAGCTGGGCCATGCGGCTCATTGCCGTCACCATCGCGCCGTGGGGGCAGGCGATGAGGCATTCGCAGCAGTCGACACACAGGTTGTCCATAATGCGGGCCTTGCCGTTTTGCACACGGATCGCCTGGGTCAGACAGCGCTTTATGCAGTTGGTGCAGCCGACGCAGCGCCGGCGGTCCACTCGGACGGAATGCTTCCACATGGTCGCCCCCCGCTATTCTGGTTTTTGCAGCACGAACTCCATCACGATCGACGTTCCCGCAGGCGATGAGGTGATGGCGAACCTGTCCGACTGCCGCTTCATGTTGGGCAGCCCCATGCCGGCGCCAAAACCCATGGCGCGGATATTTTCCGGCGCGGTGGACCACCCTTCCTGCATGGCGAGGTCAATGTCCGGAATGCCGGGGCCGCAGTCCTCGCTCTTTAGCACGATGCGGTCGGAATACACTTCCAGCGTCATCTCGCCGCCGTTGCTGTGGATGACGAGATTCAGCTCGGACTCGTACGCTGCGATGGAAATCTGCCGCGCGAGTTTGGAATCCACCCCGAGCTGCTTCACCTTGCGCTTGAAGTTGGCGGAAACGTTCCCAGCGGAGGTGAAATCCCCCCGCGAAACATGGCTCGTCTCTTTTAATACGGGTTCCAAGGCTATCTCCTCTGGCAGCCGGGAAGGCCGGCGTTATACAAAATGCCGCAGGAGACATACAGCGTCTTACTGGTATGCAGCAGGCAGATGCCGGCGTCCTCCGCCTGTTGGATGACTTCCTTAGGCACGGTCTTTCCCCGGACGAACAGCACGCACTTGACGTCTAACAGTTCCGCCGTGCGGATGACATGCTGGTTCACAAGGCCGGTTAACAGCAGCGTGTTTTCCACGTCGAACGCGAGAACGTCGCTCATCATGTCCGACCCGAAGGCAGACGCGATTTCAAGGTCCCCGTCGGCCTGTCCACCCAAAATTTTGGCATCCAGCAACTCGATGATACGGCTCAGTTTCATGTTTACTCCAATTGCCGTTAAGTTTACCCTGCTTCCTTCATTTGCTTCAGAAAGTCGGAAAATGCGCACACAACTTTGATTTGAGTATACTTTAATGACGCGGAAAATTCCACAGTATTTTCGCCGTTCTTCGCCGCGCAGTCCCGCATATCCTTCGCCATGCCCATAAGGAGCGACGAAAGTTCCACTGCATCGTTCTCCAATGCCTTTGCCGGGGTTTCGCAGGCCGTCGCCAGATCGTTCAGTTTGGACGACACCATCGCCGGGGAAAGCTCGCCCTTGTCGAACCCTTCGCAGAGTTCAAACAGCGCGGAACAGGTTGTTTCCGCGGCGGAAAAGGCGTCCTTCACCGCGTTGAACTGCGCTTCGTCGGCGGTGACCCGAAGCGCCACCGTGGGGAGGACCAGCTCGTTGACCTTGGAGTCCAGCCCGCTTTGCGCCATCAGCTGTTCTTTGACCGCTTTGGCATCCTCCTGGCTTTCGTACGCCGCGGCGATGACGCGGTAGAGCCCGTTGTCGAAGTAAATATAGCCCGCGGCGGCCTTGCCCTTCAGCTCCGCGGCGAGTTTCTGGGCGTTCTGCTCGCTGGAAAACGCGCCCATCTGCAGAGTATAGTACGTTCTGGAGTCCAGCCGGATCTCGCCGGCGGTCCTGTCCGACGTTGCGGGCTGGGCGGACGTGGACGAATACCCGCCCGGCGGTACCAGCGGCAGCATGCTGCCGCTGTCTGTCGGCGGCGTTGTGCTGCTGCCTTCCTCCGGCAGCGGCGTGTCAGTCGGGTTTTCCTCGCCGGAAAGCGCCCTGAAAATCGGCGCGATCAGCTTTTCCGCCAGGAATGTGCCCACGGTGGTCGCCAGCGCGATGTACGCAAAAGCGCCCACGATGACGACCACTGCGATGATGCGCAGCGTCTGGGGAGAGATTCCCCTGCGTGAGCGACGGCGGCTTCTTCTTCTGGTAGCCATACATGTCCCCTCCCGGATGTGGTTTGTACATTCTATGAGGGGTACTTCGCTTTCATGCGAAGCACAGCCAGCCGCATACATGATGAAAGCCGCAGAAAACGCTTTCTGCGGCCAAGTTAATTTGCTTTGACGATGATTTCCGCCGCCGGTACGGGTTCTGGACCTTCGAACTCCGCGTGTTCCGAATGCATTTCCGGCAAAACGATGTGTTCTTCCGCCTGTCTGCCCTCCGCTGTTTGCACAGGGGCTTTATCCTGCTGCTTTTCCAGCCTTCTTCTGACAGCGCGGCGTGCAGCGTAAACCGTCAGCACGGCGTTGGTGAAGGACAGCACTGCAAACGCAAGGATGAACCACTTGCTGATTTCGCTGGTTAGAAACTCCATGGCAGGATTGATGCGGTCGATGACGAAAAACACCAGAAGCATCAGCGCAGCCACAATGCAGGCGTGGCTGAGCAGCGTGCGTATCCGCATGAGCTTCATGATCCCACCTCCACAATACCGACAATGTCGCTACAGCTCCTGCCGCCGCCGGCGGGGCGGTTCACCACATTCCCGTCGAAAATCATAACAGCCGTTTCACCGCCGTCCAGATTGTACGCTTCTGCACAGCCCAGCCGTTCAAACAGCCGGGAGAGCTCCTCCATCGTCATTCCGGTTGAATATCCTTCCTGCCTGCCGTCCACCACCACAAAGCAGTAATGACCGGGCGCGTAATATCCGATGGCGCAGCGGGGGTTCTTCTTTTTGACGGAGCTGTTAAACTTCGTCATCGCCCTGCCGTTCTGCAAAAGCTTCGGGCCGAAGTTCCACGCCTGATACGCGCCGCGCGCGACGGCTTCTTCCAGGTTGAATGCTTTCTCGTCACAGGTTTCCATGGTGCCGTCCGCGTAAAGGACGCAGATGTCCGCGCTGACGGATTCGCGGAAAAGGTCTCCGTTCCGGATCACGACGCCGCTGTCCCGCGCGCCGTAATAGTCGCCGTTCACGGCGAAAATTGCGCCGCTCTCCTGCGCGATTTCCAGCGGGTCCTGGCGCTGGCCTTTGCCGTAGGTTCCGTTGGCGAAGGCGGTGATCAGGTGCCTGATGTGCCGGACGTAAACATCCGCCACGAAATAGGTAACGCCATACTCCTGATGCTCGGTGATGGCGATGCGCACGTTTCCGCTCTGATAGCTTTTGAGGGCGTTGGTGCCGGTATCGTAGTCCGGAAAAGCGGCGCTGAAATCCCCCGGCTCATAAACAGGCTCAATCACGGGTGCTGCTTGTTGTTCGTCCGGTTCGCCGGGTCCTGTGATTTCGGTTTCGGCGGGGCGCATGGTTGCTTCCGGTTCGTCGTCCACGTCCACAATATGCTGAATGGCGTTGCCCGTGCGCGGCAGAACATGGTGAAACAGGGCGAACGCACAAAGCGCCGCACCT
>JBMNTW010000090.1:0-7174 GCA_050945935.1 Christensenellales bacterium | reverse complement strand
CGGAACGAAGCTGTTTACCGCGCTGGCGGTCTGCAAACTGATTGACGGGGGAAAGCTGTCCCTCAACGATAAGCTGTGGGACCTGCTGCCGTATGACCTCGGGCAGATCAACAGGAATGTTACCGTATACCATTTGCTGACGCACACGTCCGGCATCGGCGACTATCTGGACGAGGAGACGCCTGACGCTTACGAGCAGGAACTGCAACTGACCGAAAAATACCCCGTTTATCTTTGGAAAAGGCTTGAATACTACCTGCAGATGATTACGCCGCTTTCTCAGAAGTTTGAGCCGGGTGCAAGATTCGGTTACTCCAACGCCGGATATGTGATGCTGGGGCTGGTTGTTGAGGCTGTTACCGGAAAAAGCTATCAGCAGTATGTAGCAGAGGAAATCATTCAAAAGCTGAACCTGCGGCACACCGGCTTTTACCGCATGGACGCCCTTCCCGCCAACACAGCTTTTGGATATGTGAAAACCAAGTCCGGCGCGTGGCGGTCCAATATCTTTATGCTGCCCGTCATCGGCGGGTCGGACGGCGGACTGTTCACCTGCGCGCAGGATGTGGATACGCTCTGGCGTTCCATATTTGACGGTCGTATCCTGTCTGAAACCATGCTGCGGGCGTTTTTGAAGCCGCAGGTGATTCGGGATGCACAAAAAAGCTTCGGACTGGGCGTCTATCGCTTTGATCATGGTACCGGAACCGTTTATTACGCAATAGGCGGCGATTTCGGGGTGGACTTTTCCACGGCGTATTTCCCCGAAGAAATGTTGACCGTATCGGCGTTTGGCAACGCGGAAGTTGACACGTTTCCCCTGCTTCGCATGCTGATGGAGTCCCGCTGAAAGGGAGATTGAAAGGAATCAAAACGGAAAAACCCCTCCGGCTCGTCCTGCCGGAGGGGTTTTGGACATCCTTCTCGGTTTGTCAGTCGTTCAGAAGCTCGCGCATCAGCTTGTTGACCACGGCGGGGTTCGCCTTGCCCTTGCTGGCCTTCATCACCTGACCCACAAGGCTGGTCAGCGCCTTTTCCTTGCCCGCCTTGAAGTCGGCAACGGCTTTTTCGTTGGCGGCGATGACGGTTTTGCACATTTCGAGTATCGCCCCTTCGTCGCTCACCTGGGCGAGTCCCAGAGCGTTGACCAGTTCCCCGGGGGAGCGCCTTTCGTCGGGGGCGAACATCGCCTCCAGCACCTTGGAGCCGGCGGAACGGCTGATGGTGCCCTTATCCACCAGCGAAATCAGCTCGTAAAGCCCCTTCGCGCCGAACCACAGCGCATCAAAGCCCGTACCGGTATCGTTGCAAAGGCGCGCCACGTCGCTCATCAGCCAGTTGGAGACGGTCTTGGGCGCTGCGCCCAAAGCGACGCAGGCGTCAAACAGGTCGGAAATCGCCTTTTCGCCCACCAGGAAGTCCGCGTCGTAGTCCGGCAGAGCCAGTTCTTCGGTGTAACGGTGTCTTCGCACATGGGGCAGTTCGGGCAGGGACGCTTTGATTTGATTCAGCCATTCGTCGTCGATGACGATGGGCATGATGTCCGGCTCGGGGAAGTAGAAGTAGTCGTGGGCGTCCTCCTTGGAGCGCATGGCGTAGTTCACGCCGCGCTCGTCGTCCCAGCGCAGGGTGTCCTGGGTGATTTCTCCGCCCTTTTCCAGAACCTTGCGCTGGCGGGCGCGCTCGTACTCGATGGCGCGCACCGTGGCGGAAAGGGACGCGATGTTCTTCGTCTCCGTGCGCGTTCCGAAGGGTGCATCCTCAGAGGGACGCAGGGAGAGGTTCACGTCGCAGCGCATGGAGCCTTCCTCCATGCGGCAGTTGCTGACGTTGGCGTAAAGCAGCACGTTTCGAAGGTGCGTCAAAAAGGCGTACACCTCTCCGGCGGTGCGAAAATCCGGCTCTGTGACGATTTCGATCAGCGGCACGCCGCAGCGGTTGCAGTCCACCCTGGTGGCGCCGGCGGCGTGGATGAGCTTGCCTGCGTCTTCTTCAATGTGGATGCGGGTGATGCCGATGCGCTTGGTGTAGGCGGGCTTGTTGACCTTGCCGTCCAGCGGGTCGCCTTCGGGCACGAGCAGATCCACATACCCGTCGTAGCACAGCGGCAGGTCGTACTGGCTGGTCTGGAACGCCTTGGGCAGGTCGGGGTAGAAGTAGTGCTTTCTGTCCTGCCGGGAATATTGGTTAATCTTGCAGTTTAAAGCAAGGCCGGCTTTGACGCAGTATTCCACCACCTGCCTGTTCAGCGCAGGTAAAGTGCCGGGGAAGCCCATGCACACGGGGCAGACGTGGGTGTTTTCCTCTGCCCCGAACTCGGTGGAGCAGGTGCAGTATATTTTGGACTGGGTGGAAAGCTCCACATGAACCTCAAGTCCGATGACGGTTTCGAATTCCATCTGTTACCTCCCGTAAAGCGCGGCGCCGGCGCGGTAGAGCGTTTCTTCGCAAAGGGGCTTCGCGATGAACTGGGCGCCGATGGGCAAGCCGTTTTCGTCGGTTCCGCAGGGGACGGACATGCCGCAAAGCCCCGCCACGTTGACGGAAACGGTGCAGATGTCCGCAGCGTACATCTCAAGGGGGTCCTTGCTCATTTCGCCGAACTTCCATGCGGTGACGGGGGATACCGGCGTGAGAAGGCAGTCGAACTTTTTGAACGCCTCGTCGTAATCCTGCATGATGAGGGTCCGTGCCTGCTGTGCGCGCTTGTAGTACGCGTCGTAATAACCGGAGGAAAGGGCGAAGGTGCCCAGCATGATGCGGCGCTTGACCTCCCAGCCGAACCCCTCGGAACGGGATTTGGTGTAAAGCTCGGAAAGGCTTTCGGCGTCCTTTGCGGCGTAGCCGAAGCGGATGCCGTCATACCTTCCGAGGTTGGAAGCGGCTTCGGCAGAGGAAATGATGTAATAAGCCGGCAGAGCGTATTCCGCCCTGGGCAGGCTGCAGGGTTCGACGACGGCGCCTTTTTCGCGCAAGGCTTCCGCGGCTTTGAGGATCGCTTCCCGAATGGCGGGGGAGATGCCCGCGCCCATCAGCTCCTCCGGCAGGCCGATGCGCATGCCGTCAAGGCTCTGGGGCGTGGCGCAAGCCGCGTAGTCCGGAACGTCATGGGGCAGGGAGGATGCGTCCATCGGGTCGCGCCCTGCGATGACGGAAAGAATGAGTGCATTGTCGTACACCGTGCGGGTCATGGGGCCGACCTGATCCAAAGAGGACGCGAACGCCACCACGCCGAAGCGGGAAACCCTGCCGTAGGTGGGCTTCATGCCCACGATGCCGCAGAACGAGGCGGGCTGGCGGATGGAGCCGCCGGTGTCCGTCCCCAGGGCGAAGGGGGCGAGCCTTGCCGCCACTGCCGCCGCAGAACCGCCGGAGGAGCCGCCGGGCACGCATTCGGGGTCTACGGGGTTTTTCGTTTGAAAGAAATGGCTGTTTTCGGTGGAGGAGCCCATGGCGAACTCGTCCATGTTCAGCTTGCCTAAAAGCACACAGCCGGCTTCTTCCAGCTTTTTCGCGGCTGTGGCGGTGTAGGGCGGAACGAAGTTTTCCAGCATGCGGGAGGCGCAGGTGGTTTTGATGCCTTCCGTGCAGAAGTTGTCCTTCAACGCGTAGGGAATGCCGTCCAGCGGGGAAAGGGGGGCGTTACGAGCGCGCCTTTCGTCCGCCGCAGCGGCTTCTTTCAACGCCCGTTCTTTGGTAACGGTAATATAGGAACAGACCCTGCCGTCCTCCTGTTCGATGGCGGAAAGGTACGCTGTTGTGATCTCCGTTGAAGTAAGTTCTTTTTTTGCAAGCAGGGCGGAAAGCTCTGCCACCGTGTAATCTCTGATGTCCATCCGGTCCTCCTTAATCCACGACGCGGGGCACGAGCACGCTGGTATCGTCGTGCCTGGGGGCGCTGCTGAGCAGAACGCTCCTATCGTAGGAAGGCTTTGTGCCGTCCTCTCTGAACACGTTCTGGATGGGCACCGCGTGGGTGGTGGGGGGAACGCCTTCGACGTTCAGGCCCATGAGCTTGTCTGCAAAAGCGATCATGCCGCTCATTTCATGTTCCAGCCGTTCGGTCTGCTCTTCCGAAAGGGAAAGGCGGGCAAGCGAAGCGACGTGAAGCACCTGTTCTCTCGTGATTTTCATGGGTTACGACCTCGCAATTGCTGATTTAATGCTTTATTGTAGCACTTCAACAGGGAAGCGGCAACAAAATCAGGTAAAATGTCCGGATTCGGGCATCCGGAAGCGTTTTCGGGTGTCCGCTTGGCGTTTTCGGACGGCCTTGGCGCATCGAACATGCACACAAAAAGGAGCCGCTCATTTTATGGCGGCTCCTTTTGCGTTGCGGATGCGGCTTCTTTCAACTGTTTCCGCGCGGCGCTATCCCCGAAGGGTGACGGAAACGGCTCAGTGCATCTCGCTTTCGGGTTCCTGTTCGCCGCTGGAAATCGCCAGCGCTTCGGAGAGGCGGTACTCCATCTCGTCCATGCAGATGTACAGCGCGGTCACCACGCGGGTAAAGACGCTTTCCGCGCTTTCGTCCAGATTCACCACCACGTTGTACTTGTGGTACAGCTGCCCGAGCTGTTCAAAAATGCCGTATGCACCCAGGCGGGAGAACAGGTTCCAGCCATTGACGGCGGAACGCAGCTTTTCAAACCCCGGGCCGGGCTCGGGAATCATGGTGGAGAAGATCTGGAAGATGGCGCTGGTCTCGTCGTAGTCGAACTGGCAGATTTCGATCAGAACAAAGCCCTTGTCGTCCCCCAGAAGCGGCGCGGCAAACCGGAGCATTTCACGGTCTTCGACGGTCTTGATTTCGGCCTTGTAGCCCATCTGCTCGGTCAAAGCGTTCATGATCGCGTTCAGGATGCCGGTTTGATTGTTGCTCATAGTAGATTTCCTTTCAACACGTTTTCAACGTATGCAGCGCTGTTGCGGGTGCATTTGCCCATCGTCACACCTTGACCCGCGGCGTTTGCGCTGCTTTCTCGATACTGGCGGTCCGGATGCGGCAAATGCCTTGCCTGAGACGCTAAGCCCGATCAGGGCAACTTCTTTTTCTTCGGGTCCGGAAGCGGAGGAAGGGGCTTGCTCGGCGGGGTGTGCTTTGGCGCAGCGGCGCCTGCAGCGGGGGCAGGCGGCGGCGGAAGAGGCTTGCTCGGCGGAGTGTGCTTTACGGCAGCAGGGGCTGTCGGAAGCGGAGGAAGGGGCTTATTGGGCGGAGTGTGCCTCGTTTGCGGGGCAGGCTGCGGCGCCGGCTGGGAAGCCGGCTGCTGACCGGAGGCCATCGCCAGTACGGCCGCCCTCGACGCAGCCTGGTTTTGCTTTTTCTGCGCCTTTTCGGCGTTTGCCTGGGCCATAGATTCGATGCTGAAGGTTTTTTTGCGAAGCTTGGCGGCGGCATCAAAACCGTCCTCGTTGCCCAGGTTCTTGGAGATGGCTTCTGCGTTGTATCCGCCGTCGGCCTTTTTCACGCCCAGGGCGCCCATCATCTTCAGCGCCATCCTTTCCGACAGTGTGCGGTCCTTTTCTTCCTTTTGGGCGGCCTGATTCGCCAGTTCCGCGAGCTTGGAGCTGCGCTTTGTGGTCTGGTCGCGCAGAAGCTCTTCTCGGTAACCCGTTTTGTATCCGTGGCTGCGGAGCGCCGCGCGTTTCATTCTGCGGCGGTTTTGCGGTGTGTCTTCCAAACCGCGCTGCTCCATCAGCTTTTTAATCATATCGTCGTTCAGACTGATAGTCTGCTCGGAGACTTTGGACTTGATTCTGTTGTGCTGAACGGTACCCGCAAGGGCGGTGGCGCCCTTGACAGCGAGATTCGCCGCGGAGAGCGCGGTGCCCGCGGCAGCGCCCACGCCGGTGGCGTCCAGAACGCCGGCGGCGGTGTCTATCATACCGCTGATCGCCCCGCCGTACCCGCGGATGGCGTTTTCGGTGCCCACCATGGCGGCCTGAGAGGCGGTGTCGTGCAGGAGAAGTTCATCCTGGCTGAGATCCTTGCGTTCCTTGCCCTGCAGCATCGCCTTCTTGACTCTTTCCGACTGGATCTTCTGCTTCGTGCCGCTGATGCCCTGGTCCAGCCCCGAGATGGTGCTGACCACACCGGAAGCCGCGCCCAAAACACCGCCGGCGATTTCCGCGCCTCCGGTGCCTACAAAACTGGCAACGTTTCCGCCGAACTCGATCGCGTTCGAAGCGGTTTCGTAAATCCCTTGCCTGAAGCCGCGGGTGTTGCCCTGCTGGCGTTCTTCGTGGGCGTCCACGCCGGACTTGATCGCGCCGAGGACGTTCATGCCCACGCCAAGGGTGGCGCCCGCATGTCCCAAGGCGGTGGTAAGGCCGCTACCGTCGCGGCCGCGGAGTTTGTCCACCTTTTTCGAAAGGCCTTCGCCGACTTCCAGAGCCGTGCCGGCTTTGTCCCCCGCGTCCTGAATATCTTCTATCGTTGTGTCGGGAACGCCGCGGTCGTCCGTGCCGTCGATGAAACTGCTTGGGTTGGCCGACTTGTTTTTCGGATCGTTCAAATAATCCGCCACAAACTGGGTATCGCCCTCGTAAAGCTTCATGCGCTCCTTGGCTTTTTCGCGCTGGCCCTTGTTCTGGCTTCTCATCCAGGCGAGGGGGTTGCGGGCGATCCACTTGGCCTTCTGGGTTCTTGAGAGCTTGTCCCAGGTCTGGGAATCCTGCGCCTGCGTGTATTCCTCGACGGCTTCGTCGTTCCAGCGCCCCAGCCTGCCGCCCGTTTTGTCCCACGCCCAGCGCAATCCGCGCATGGTGCTCTTGCCGGCGCCTTGCATCGCGTTTTTGAAGCGCTCGGTTCTGCTCGGCCCCGCAGGCGCGGGAGCAGCAGGGGCTGGAGCAGCCGGCGCCTGCTGGGCAGGCGCTTTCGCGGAGGCAGAACCGATTTTCGGCAATTTGAGCTTCGCCGGAGCGGCGGGAGCGGCGGTTTTGGGTGCCGGTGCAGGGGCTGCGGGTGGGGTGGACGTTGCCGGTGCTGCAGGGCTCGGGGAAGCGCCGAGTTTTGGCAGGGAAAGCTTCGCCGGAGCGGCGGGAGCAGCAGATCCTCCGGAAGCCGGCTGTGCCGCTGCCTTCTTTTTCCAGAACTGCCAGTCCATCATCTGAGTGCCGCCCATCGGCGCGGAAACCGCCACGGCGGCTCCCGTTACGGCGCCCTGCTGGGCGG